>JACCRK010000175.1 GCA_013813565.1 Herpetosiphonaceae bacterium | reverse complement strand
CGCCCACCGCCGCGCCGCCCACCGCGACCCCGCTGCCGGCGTTTGTCCCGGCCCTCGGCACCCGTCCTGAGATTACCGCCCAGGAGTCGCTTTATCTGATCTCTAGCGCCACCCGCGACCCCGAGATCAATGTCGAGAGCTGGCGCCTGAAGATTTTTGGCGCCGTCGATCAGCCGTATGAGCTGACCTACGCTGAGCTGCTGGCCCTGCCGCGCCAGGATCAAACCAGCACGCTTGAATGTATCTCCAACGAGGTCGGCAATCTGCTGATCGGCAACTGCAACTGGAATGGAGTGCGGCTGCGCGATCTGCTGGAGCGTGCCGGAGTTCAGGCCGGTGTGGTTGATATTCGCCTCAAAGCGGCCGAAGGCTACACCGAGTCGCTGCCGCTGGATCGTGCGCTCGACCCGACTACCCTGGTCGCCTATGGCATTGATGGCCAGTCTCTGACGGTGCCCCACGGCTTTCCGGCCCGCCTGCGCATCGCTGGAAAGTATGGCGTGAAAAATGTGAAGTGGCTGACGGAGATTGAAGCCGTCCGCGAGGATTATCAGGGCTACTGGCAGCAGCGTGGCTGGACCGATGACGCCACTATTTTCACCACCTCGGTCTACGACACCGGCAATCCGCGGCTGGGCAGCGGCACGTTGCAGCGCCAGAACGATGTGGTTGCGCTAGGCGGCATCGCCTTTGCTGGCGATCGCGGCATTCGGCAGGTCGAAATCCAGATCGATGGTGCTGGCTGGCAAGCGGTTCAGCTCAAGGAGGCGCTCTCCGATAGTGCGTGGCGACAGTGGCGCTATGACTGGCGTGGCGCAACGCCGGGCAAACATACGCTGGCGGTGCGGGCCGTCGATGGCGCAGGCCAGCCGCAGGTGGACGCGATCGCCGACACCCACCCGAACGGCGCAACCGGCTACCATACGCTTGACGTTGAGGTGCAGTAAATGGCCGCTATGCTTCAAGCTCGGACAGGTATGGCCCGGCAGATCCGCATCAATCAGGGGGTGCTGATTGCGCTGAGTGTGTTTGTGAGCGCCTTCGCGCTGTATGTGCGCACGGGAGCGCCGTCGGTGCTCTCCGGCGATCAGGCCGAACATCAGTTTACGGCCTGGATCTGGGGTGTTCCCCACGCGACCGGCTACCCGCTCTTCACAATGCTGAATGGGCTGGCGGCGCATCTCATCCCCTTCGGTGATGTGGCCCGCCGCGTCAATCTGATGGTGGCGCTGTACAGTGCGCTGGCGGTGCTGATGGCCTACAGCGTTACTCTGCGTCTGACCGCCAGGCGTGGGCCGGCCCTGGTGGTTGCCGCGACCATTGCGTTTGCTCCCGAGTTCTGGCACCTGGCGACGATCGCCGAGGTCTACACGCTGCAGGTGTTTTTTATCTTCGCCACGCTGGGCGCGGTGCTGCGCTGGTGGCAGCTTGAGTCCACCGAGTCCGATCTCGGGATTACACGCCGGGGTTTGCGCCACCCGCTGGCGCTGGCCAGCTTTCTGGCCGGGCTGGGCGCGACCCATCACGGCAGCTTCACGCCGGTGGTCGGCCCGGCGCTCCTGCTGACGGTGGCGGCGCCACTGCTCGCCCGCCTGCGCTTTCCGGAACAGCGCCGCATTGTTTTGCGTCTGGTTGGGCGGGCGCTGGGCTGGGCGGCGCTGGGCTTTGCGCCCTGGCTGTATCTGGCCGTGCAGTTTATGCTGTTTCGCCCATTCGACTACTACCACGCCGCTGTATTTCCCTACCACCTGTACTGGGGCAATCCGCAAAGCTGGGGCGATGTGCTGAACCTGGCCCTGGGCGCCGGCTTTCGGCTCAAGGTCTTTACCCATGGCTGGGGCCGCCTGCCGGATCTGCTGCCAACCTACATCGCCCAGCTGCGCTATCAGGTCTGGTGGCCGGGCATTGCCCTCGGCGTGCTTGGGGCGATCACGGCCTGGCGACGGTCGTGGCGGCTGGGGGTCTGGACAACGCTGGTCTGGCTGGGCGGATCGTTCTTCGGCCTGAATGTCGCCGCCGATGTGCCCAAAGCCCATGTCTACTATCTGCCAGCCTGGATGGTCTGGGCGCTGTGGATTGGGCTGGGTGTCGCCACGCTGGCCCGGTTCCTCGATCGAGCCAGCATCAGCCGACTGCTGACGCCGCGCCTGCGTTCATCGAGTGCGCTCGCGATCACCGGTGTGCTGCTGCTGGTGCCAATCGCCATCGGCCTGTACCGCTTTGAGCGGATGGATCGCTCCGGCGAGTGGCATTTTCGCGAGGATGCCCGCGCAACCTTGGAGTACGTCGCGCCGGATGCCGTGATTCTGTGCCGCTGGGAGGATTGTATGACCCTGCGCTATGTGCAGTTTGTTGAGTCGCGCCGGCTGGATGTTCAGCTCGACCAGACCGAGCCCGAGGTCGGGATCAGCTGGGCCGATCGCGTGCCGCTGTATCCGGCGCATCCGGTCTATGCGATTCAGTTCAATGAACAGCTTAATCAGACCTATGGCCTGCTGCCGGTTGAGAGTGTGCCGCGGCTATGGCAAGTGCGGCAGTAGAACATCGCTTAGTGATGGAGGATCGTTTGCATACCCTTGTTCCATGTGACCTTGAGCGCTGGTACAGCACCTATGGCTATCGCGCCCTCTATAACTTAAGCAGCTCGGCGGCGCCGTCGCTTTCAACCCAGGATGTCCTGGCTATGGGCGGGGCTGCTGCTCAGGCCGAGTATCTTGCGCTCCAGCTGGAATACAGCCCGCAGCAGGGCAGTCAGCGCCTGCGCAGCGCTATCGCCGGACGCTATCAGAGCATCGCGGCGGCGCAGGTGCAGGTGACCACCGGGGCCGCCGAGGCGCTGTTTCTGGTCCTGAATGCCCTGCTCTATCCTGGCGCAACGCTGATCGTGCAGTTTCCAATCTACCCGCCGATCTACACGCTGGCCGCCAGCCTGGGCGCCACGGTGCTGCGCTGGCCAATTGGCGCCGCTGGCGCGGTTGATCTCGATCGGCTGGCCGGGATGCTCCGTCGCCAGCCTGTGCAGGCGCTGGTGCTGAACAACCCGCACAGTCCGACTGGCGCTGTGCTGAGCCCGTCCGAGCTTCAGCAGATCGCCGACCTGGCGACCGAGCAGCGCAGCGTGCTGGTGGTTGACGAGGTCTATCGGGGCATTCAGTTCGCAGGCCCGCCCACCCCGGCCGCCGCCGACCTCAGCCCAACCGCGATCAGCATCGGCGATGTCGCCAAGCCCTACGGCCTGGGTGGCCTGCGGGTTGGTTGGATTGCCACCCACAATGCGGCGGCGCTGCGGCGCTGCGCCGAGCTGCGCGATTATACGACGCTCTGCTCCAGCGTCCCCGGCGAATTTCTCGCGGCGCTGGCGCTGGAACACCACGCCACCTTGATCGGGAAGCACTTAGCGACGGCGCGGATCAATCGAACCTACTTTGCCAGCGTGATCGGCGCGGTGCCGTGGCTGGAGGGCACGCTGGCCAGCGCCGGATTTACCATCTTTCCGCGTAGCCATCGGGCGACCTCGACGCTGGCGCTGTGCCAGGATCTCTGTGATCACCACGATGTGCTGCTGCTGCCGGGCGATGTTTTTGCGATGCCCGGCTATCTGCGCCTTGGCTTTGGCGTTGAGCCGTCACAGTTTGCGGCGGGCCTGGAGCGGGTGCTGAACTATTAGAGGTTAAATGAAAGGTTCTCTATGCCACACCACCATTCAATCGAGCGCACGCTGCTGATTGTCGCCAAGGAGCCGCGGCCGGGCCAGGTCAAAACTCGCCTGGGGGCCACGATCGGCTACGATCAGGCGGCGCAGCTCTACCACGCCTTCACCTGTGATACGCTGCGGGTGGCGGCAACGCTGGGCGCGACGCGGCTGGCGCTGGCGCATTGGCCTGCCGAAGCCGCCGCCCATTTTCGCCGGGCGATGCCGCAGGGCGCGCTGGTCTTTGCCCAGCAGGGAGCCGACTTCGGCCTGCGCCTGAACCACGCCTTTACCCAGGCCGCGCTGGCCGGCGCAACCAGAATGGTGCTGATCGGCACCGATAGTCCCTCGCTGCCGCTCAGGAATATTGAGCAAGCCTTTGCCCATCTCGCTGACCCGGCAATCGATGTGGTCCTCGGCCCCTGCACCGACGGCGGCTGGTACCTGATGGGCCTGCGTACTCCGCAGCCGGCCCTGTTTCAGGAGATCGCCTGGAGCACCGAGATTGTCTACGCCCAGACGGTGCGGCGGATCAAGGCCTGTGGTCTGGCGCTGGCCACGCTGCCGGCCTGGTACGATGTTGATACCGCCGCCGATCTGCCCCACCTTGCCGCCGATCTAGCCGCCCGCGCCGATGCGGCGGAGAGCGCCACCTTGCGGGTCCTGGCCCCGCTGCTGGCCAGCCAGGAGCACAGTCGATGGAAAATAGGGTAGCGATTATCATCCCGGCGCTGAATGAGGCGGCGGCGATTGGCACTGTCCTTCAGCAGATCACCTGGCCCGAGCGGTGTCAGGTGATTGTGGTCGACAATGGCTCGACCGATGCGACCGCCACGATCGCCCGCAGCGCCGGCGCCACAGTGGTTGCGCAGCCGCAGCGTGGCTATGGCAACGCATGTATGGCCGGCGTCCAGGCGGCCGGCAGCGCCGATGTGCTGGTATTTTTGGACGGCGATGGCTCGTTCGACCCGGCGCAGATCCGCCAGGTGATCGGCCCGATCCTGGACGGCCACGCCGATCTGGTGGTCGGATCGCGGGCGCTGGGCGGGGTCAACGCCAGCCTGCTGCCGCATCAGCGGCTGGGCAATCAGCTGGTCTCCGGGCTGATTCGGCGACTGTATCGGATTCAGGTCACTGATGTCGGGCCATTTCGGGCGATTCGGCGCACCACCCTTGAGTCGCTGGCGATGACCGAGCGCACCTATGGCTGGACCACCGAGATGCTGGTCAAGGCCGCCCGCCGCCAGTCGCGGATTGTCGAAGTGCCGATTAGCTACCGCGACCGTCTGGGCGGCGAGTCGAAGGTCTCTGGCACGCTGCGCGGCACCGTCCTGACCGCCTACCGCATGCTCAGCCTGACGTTGAAGCACGCCTGGGGGAAGTTGTAGCTAGTGGCTAGCAGCTAGTAGCTAGAGATGAGGATTTTCTGATCACTAGCTGCTAGCTGCCAGCTGCCAGCTGCTAATTAGGAGAACCAATGGATCATCAAAAACGCGCCCTGGTAACGGGCGGAGCGGGCTTGATTGGCTCACATATTGTCGACGCGCTGCTGCGCGAGGGCTGGTCGGTGCGCATTCTGGACAACCTGGAGCCGCAGACTCACCCTCAGGGGCGGCCGGCCTGGCTGCCGGCCGGCGCCGAGTTTAATCAGGCCGATATCTGCGATCGCAGGGCTGCCAGGGCCGCGCTGGAGGATATTGATGTTGTGTTTCATCAGGCGGCCTACGGCGGCTATATGCCCGAGATCAGCAAATATGTCCACGTGAACAGCTTTGGCACCGCCCAGCTGCTGGAAATTATCCGCGATGAGAATCTGCCGATCAAAAAAATCATCGTGGCCTCATCGCAGGCCGTCTACAACGAGGGGGCGGCGAGCTGCCCGACGCACGGACTGGTGTTCCCCAGCACCCGTCCCCAGGCGCAGCTCGAACAGGGCGACTGGCAGGTCCACTGCCCACAGTGTGCGGCGGTGACAACCATCGCGCCGACCCCGGAGCGCGCCCCGACTGGTGGCGAGACAGTCTATGCGCTCACCAAGCTGGATCAGGAGAAGCTGGTGTTGCTGTGGGGGCGCCAGACCGGCATTCCGACCGTGGCCCTGCGCTACTCCTGCACCTATGGCCCGCGCCAGTCGATTTTCAACCCCTACACCGGGGTGATCGCCATCTTCAGCACGCGGCTGCTCAATAATCTGCCGCCGGTCCTGTACGAGGATGGGGCGCAAACCCGCGATATGTGCTTTGTGGAAGATATTGCGCGGGCTAATCTCCTGGCGGCTGAGAGCGCTGCCGCCGATGGCCTGCCAGTTAACATCGGCTCAGGTGTGGCCACCACGGTGCGTCAGATGGCTGAAATGATCGGGTCTGCCCTGAATATTCCGCTGGCCCCAGTCTGTCGCGGCGAGTTTCGCCCCGGTGAGATGCGCCACTTGCAGGCGGACCTGGGCCGGGCGGCAGCCATCGGCTATCGTCCGAGCATCGATCTGGCGACCGGGATTGGGCGCTATCTGGATTGGATTCGGACCCAGGGCGATATTCGCGAGTATTTCGCCGCCGCCGAGCAGATGCTGCGCCGCAAGCGGATTATCCAGCCAGTGAAAACCCAACCCAGCTGAGTCACTAGCGCGATATGCTATGATACCCAGAACTCCGCTACGCATAGGGATGACTCGGATGAATCATTACATTCGCACTTGTGTCTCTGTACGCCTGGTGTTGCTGGTTGTGCTGGGCAGCCTGCTGCTGCCGTGGCTGGCCAGTTCGCCGGTCAGGGCGGCCCAACCTCCCGTCTTGCCGCCACCCAGGGCATTTAATTTGCAGACAGCGCTGCGCTTTCATCACCTGACCGTGGACGATGGGCTGCCCAGCAATGAGGTCACGGCAGTGCTGCAGACCCGCCGGGGCTTTATCTGGTTTGGCACCAGAGAGGGGCTGGCGCGCTACGACGGCTATCGTTTCATCACCTACAACCATGATCCGGCCAATCCGCAGTCGCTGAGCAGCAATCTTGTCACCACCCTTGCGGAAGATGCCGCTGGAAATCTGTGGGTTGGCACCGAGAGCGGCGGGCTGAATCGCTTTGACCCAGCCAGCGAAATCTTCACCCGCTATCTGCCTGACCCGACCAACCCGGCAGCGATCGGCCATGCCTTTGTTTTTGCCCAGGATTTCGACCAGGCTGGAGCACTCTGGCTGGTGGCCGGGCATGGGCCGCAGATCGCCCTGCATCGGCTTGACCCGCAGACCCAGCAGTTTAGCCGCTACCCGTTTATGTGCAATGGTCGAGCGCCGGGCCGCACCGAAGGCCTGGTTGTTGACCCGACCTCGGGGATGGTCTGGATTATGGCGGGTGATCTGGTGCAGTTTGATCCCCAAAGCTCCCAGTTCACCTGTTTTAGCCCACAGCCACCAGGTGCAGCCCCGCCCGGCCCAAATGCCTTTCGGGTTACCGATATGACGCTGGCACCCAATGGCCACATCTGGGTCTCGAGCACTGATGGAATCTACAACTTTGACCCGGCAACCACCATATTCAGTCACTATCCAGGCCCAGCCGGACAGCCTGGCTCGCCTCCTCAGCCGGACGCGCCAGCCCAGCCCGCGCCCGGGCCAGCGAGAAAACTAGGGCTTGAGACGGTATTTCAAGATGAGACCGGCCTGGTCTGGGTTAGCGCCAATAACAATGCCGGAATCTTCGTCTTCGATCCGCAAACCGCAACCTATATCGCCAACTATGCCCACGATCCAACCAATCCCCACAGCTTAAAAGCGAATCCCCCCAGCAGCATCTATCAGGATCGCGAGGGCCTGTTGTGGTTCGCATCAGCCGATGGGGTCTCCAGCCTGGATCGCCAGCAGATGCAGTTTACAACCTATCGCGTCAACCCACTCGGCGTCAATACGTTTCCCCCACGCGGCATCCAGGCGCTGTATCAAGATCCCGCCGGGGTTGTCTGGATCGGCTCGAACGATATCTTGACCCGCTTCAACCCGGCTGATGGCTTATTCAAGCACTACAAATCATTCGAGGGGCAGATGCCGCTGGCGCTGCCTACAGCGCGCAGCGTCGCCAGGATTGTTCCCGACGACCAGGGCAACCTGTGGTTTGATGGCATCCTGGGGCTGTATCGCTTTAATCCGCAGACCGAGGTTTTCACCGCCTTTCCCAAACCAATCGACGATCCAAAGCAGCCCATTGAGATCGACTATATCGCCCAGGATGCCCAGCAAAATATCTGGATGCTGGCCAACAATATTCTGTACTATTTCGATCGCCCCAGCGAAAAGTTCACCGCCCAGCTTCCCATCCAAACCAACGCTCCCGCTGAGCCGCAGCCTGGGCGAGCGCTGATGGTTGCCATCGATCGGGCTGGTGCAGTGTGGGTAGGCGGTAACGGCTATATTGGCCTGCTGGATCAGCAAACTGGCGCGCTCCAGACCTTCAAACACGCCTCGACCAAGCTGGATTCAATGCCCGACGCCCGAGTCAATCAGCTCTACTTCGATCGCGCTGGGACGCTGTGGATCGCCACTACGAGCGGGTTGGTGCGATTTAACCGCGAGGCTGAGACCTTCACCGTGTATGGCGAAAAAGATGGCCTGCCAAGCAACGTCGTGCTGAGCATTCTGGAGGACCAAGCCGGCAACCTGTGGCTGAGCACCAGCCGCGGCCTGAGCCGTTTCACCATACAGACCGCCGAGGTCTCCAGCTACGATGTGACCGATGGCCTGCAGGATAATCAGTTCTCGCTCTTTGCCGCGAACCAGAACCAGCGTGGTGAGATGCTGTTTGGCGGCAAACAAGGGTTGAATATCTTCGATCCCGCCCAGATCCGCGCCAACCCCTATCAGCCGCCGGTGGTTCTCAGCGCGATTGAGCTGTTCAATCACCCGCTGGCGATCGGCGGCGAATCGCCATTGCAGCGGCCGGTCTGGAGCACGACTGACCTGAGTCTGAACTACGACCAGAATATTCTGGCCTTTGAGTTTGCGGCCCTCAGCTATGCTTCCCCGCAAAACAATCGCTACCGCTATCGCCTTGAGGGGCTGGAAAGCGAGTGGCACACGGTTGATAGCAGCCGGCGCTTTGTCAACTACACCACCCTGCCGCCCGGCCAGTACATGTTCCGCGTGCAGGGCAGCAACGATGATGGCGTCTGGAGCGAGCAGGAGATCGCCCTGAAGCTGACGATCAGCCCGCCCTGGTGGGAGACCTGGCTGTTCCGTGGCCTGGCGTTCGCGCTGCTGGTGACGATCGTGTTTGCCGGCTTCACCTGGCGGGTTCACGCCATCAAGCAGCGCAATCTACAGCTGGAGTCCCAGGTCGGCGAGCGCACCCGTGAGCTGGCCGACCGTACCCAGCAGCTTGGGATTGCCAAAGATCAGGCTGAGTCGGCTAATCTGGCCAAAAGCGATTTTCTGGCCAATATGAGCCACGAGCTGCGCACGCCGCTGAACGGCATCCTGGGCTACGCCCAGATTCTGCAGCGCAACGCGGCGCTCAACGTCGCCCAGCGCGATGGCCTGCAGACGATCTACCAGAGCGGCAAACATCTGCTGACCCTGATCAATGATGTGCTTGACCTGGCCAAAATCGAGGCACGCAAGCTTGAGATTATTCCGCAGCCACTCAACCTGCCGGGGTTTCTGGAAGGGATTGTCGGCATTATCACGATGGCGGCCCAGCAGAAAAACCTGAGCTTTAGCTACGATCCCGCGCCCGGCCTGCCGCCGTTCGTCGAGGCCGATGAGAAGCGTCTGCGCCAGGTGCTGCTCAACCTGCTGGGCAATGCCATCAAGTTTACCGAGCGCGGCAGCGTGACGTTGCGCGTCGCGGCCCGGATTGATAAAAGTCAGGTACCGCAGACACCCCAGCTCGTCAGCCTGCGCTTTGAGGTCGAAGATACCGGAGTTGGCATTGCTCCCGACCAGCAGGCCGCGATCTTCCAGCCCTTTGAGCAGGTCGGCGATGCCAAACAGCGGGCCGCCGGAACTGGGCTGGGGCTGGCGATCAGCCAGCAGCTGGTTGAGCTGATGCATGGCCAGATTCAGCTGCGGAGCGTCGCCGGCCAGGGCAGCACGTTCTGGTTCGAGGTGGCCCTGCCGTGCGTCGCCGCCGCCGCCCCGGCTTTCGACCAGGCTGCGGAGACTATCACCGGCTACAGCGGGCCACGCCGGCACCTGCTGGTGGTTGACGATCGCCCGGAGAATCGCCTGGTGCTGCTCAATCTGCTTGAGCCGCTGGGCTTTCAGATCAGCCTGGCGGAAAATGGCCAGGACGGGATCACCCAGGCGGAACGGCAGCGGCCGGACATGATTTTTATGGATCTGGTGATGCCGGTGATGATGGGCTTTGAGGCGGTGGCGATCATGCGCCAGAACCCTGATCTCGCCAGCATCCCGATTATTGCGGTCTCGGCCAGTGTGCTGGAGATGGACCAGGAGCAGAGTCGCCGGGTTGGCTGCGATGATTTCCTGAGCAAGCCGATCGAGATCGGCAAAGTCTTTGCGGCTATTCAGCACTACCTTGGCCTGGAGTGGGTCTCTGCGCAGCCGGCCGAGACCAGCCTCAGCGACCAGCACAGCGCCAGCGAGCAGCTGGGTGCGCTGGAGATTGTTCCGCCACCGCGTGAACAGCTGGAAGTGCTCTTTGAGCTGGCGCGGTTTGGCAACATGGCGCGAATTCAGGAGTATGCCGAGGATCTAGCGGCCCAGTCGCCGCACTATCGGCTTTTTACCCAGCAGCTCGCGCAGCTTGCCGCCGCCTTTGATGATGAGCAGATTCAGACTTTCCTCAAGCAGTATCTGTTTTGAAACAGCGGAACACGATTAAGGAGCAGCTATGGCCGCACCGGGACGTAAACAATCGACGATCTTGATCATCGATGATGATGTGACCAATCTGAAGGTGGCGGCGGAGCCACTCCGCGCCGATGGCGCTGAGATTCTGACCGCCCGCGATGGCCTGAGCGGCATCAGCCGGGCGCAGCTGGCCCAGCCCGACCTGATTATTCTTGATGTCCAGATGCCGGGCATCGATGGCTTTGAGACCTGCCGGCGCCTGAAGGCCGATCCGCTCACCAAAGCGATTCCGGTTATTTTCATGACCGCTCTGAGCAATATCGATGATAAGCTGCGCGGCTTTGCCGTTGGCGGCGTGGACTATGTGCCCAAGCCCTTTCAGATTGAAGAGCTGCTGGCGCGGGTCAACACTCATCTCCTGCTCTACCAGCTGCAGCAGGAGCTCCAGGCCGAGATCTATGAGCGCAAGCAGGCCGAGACCGCCCTGCGCAAGGCCAACCAGGAGCTGCATCGGCTGGCGGTGCTCGATGACCTGACCCAGATCGCCAACCGGCGCCGCTTCGACCAGTACCTGGCCATGCAGTGGCAGCAGACCGCGCCCGTGGTGGTCAGTCTGTTGCTGTGCGATATCGACTATTTCAAGCGCTACAACGATGGCTACGGCCACCAGCCCGGCGACCACTGTCTGCACCATGTCGCCCAGGGCATCAGCCGAGCCGTCGGGCGGGTGCAGGATCTGGTGGCCCGCTACGGCGGCGAAGAGTTTGCGATTGTCCTGCCGGACACCGAGCTTGAAGGGGCGGTCCAGGTGGGCCAGGCGATCCAGCGGGAGATTCAGGGCCTGAAGCTGCCCCACGCCTACTCCGAGGTCAGCGATCATGTCACGCTGAGCATCGGCGCGGCCTGTGTCCTCCCCAGCGCCAGCAGCGATGCGGCCAGCCTGATCGCTGCCGCTGACGCCGCCCTGTACGCCGCCAAGCATCAGGGCCGCAACCGGGTTGTCAGCCTGCCGCGCTAGGGATCTCAGGGGGCGGGGCTGTGGTGTCCGCTACCGGCATTTGTAAGTAGGAACTCCTCTGTACTTCCCACCATCGGTCCTGCCAGTTGCTCTGATTGATGGTGCCGCTGGTCGATACTCCGCTGGCCAAAATACGAGCCCGATCAGTGGAAAAAATACATCCGCTGATCGGGCTTTTTCATCCTGGGATTCTGAGCGAGCATGCAGTATAGTAGTCGGTTGAGATGCAATGTGGTGCACGTCAATTCAAGGAGAGAAGATCATGAAAAGACATCGTTGGCCCTGTTTCGTCAGAGTCGGCCTTATTTTGTTCCTGCTCAGCACCTTTTTGTGGCAGCCGGCCCCATTTGCCCAGGCCAGCGGGGTGATCTTTGTTGCTGCCGGCGGCGCTGGCAGCCAGAGCGGCGCGGACTGGGCCAACGCCAGGGATCTACATGCGGCGCTGCAGACCGCCAGCAGCGGCAGCCAGATCTGGGTGAAGCAGGGCACCTACGCGCCAACCACCAGCGCCGCTGATCGCAGCGCCACGTTTCAACTGGTCAATGGCGTGGCGCTGTATGGCGGCTTTGCCGGCGTCGAGACCGAGCTGAGCCAGCGTAATATTGCCGCCTACACAGCAACCCTGAGCGGCGCGTTCGCCCAGAGCTACCACGTGGTGACCGGCAGCGGCACCG
>JACCRK010000136.1 GCA_013813565.1 Herpetosiphonaceae bacterium | reverse complement strand
GTGCTGGGTCTTCAGAGTTGCGGTCAGGTAGGCCAGGTTCATCGGCTTCTCGCCGCCCATGCCAGGGTGCCACAGATCGGGGTTGAGGTAGCGGATCAGCAGTAGCAGCCCAAAGGCGGCCAGATAGATCAGCTGGCCGCTGATGATGGCGCGGCGGCGATCCCGCGCCCAGGCGCGAATCTCGGCCTGCTGCTGCCAGAGGCTCCAGCCGCCGGAGCCGACCAGCAGCGCAAAGACCAGCGCAATCCACAGGCGGCTGAACGACCAGAGATGCAGCGCTGGCGGGAGCCAGGCGATAAAGGCCAGCGCCAACAGCCCGACCAGCCGCGCCATCCCCAGGCCACGGTCGGGCAGCGGCAGGCGCCAGCGCCACAGCAGGCCAAACGTCGCCAGCCCGAGCACCTCGATCAGCAGCACCCAGGCCAGCAGCGGGGCACGGTTGGCCCAGCCGCTGAAGATCGTCGTCCAGGTGCCGCTCTCGGTCTGGGCCAGCCACTGCTTGACGGTCAGCTGAAGCATGGTTGGCATCGGGGTCGCATCAATCGGCTTGAGCTTGTAGATCTCGTTCAGGTTGACATCGCGCCCGATAATCCGCCGGGCATTGTCGATGCTCCAGGCCTCGGTCTTGCGCCAGATGGTCACCCGTGGGTGGTCGTAGACGCTCCAGCCCTCGTCGGCCAGCTCATCGGAGATCGGGATGCCGAGGAATGAGGGGAACGAGGTGAAGTCGGCGACCTTCTCAAAGCCCAGCGATCCATCGAACACGCCCCGGAAGTAGTTCATGGTGGCCGGGAACCGCATAGGCAGCTGTGGCAGCGAGCCATAGGCGCGGTTCGAGGTAAACGCCAGATAGTTGCTCTTGTTAAGCTCCTGGATTAGATTCTCGACCAGCGCCGGGTCGTTCTCGGAGACCACCGGCAGCTGTGAGCCGGGCCAGATCCAGCCATCGAGAAACGGAATACCAATATCCCAGGCATCCGAGCTGACCACCGAGCCGGGCGGGAGGTTGCGGCGGGCCCACTCGGCGGCGGCGATCCGCGGGTGCGGGCGGTCGTAGATGCGGCTGAAGCCCCAGCCCCAGGCCACGGTCACAAACACCACCAGCGCCGTCAGGCTCAGGGCCAGCGCCTGGAGCGGGGCGCGCCGGAAGATACGCGGGCGCTCGGCGCGGCGGGCGACCTCGATCAGCGCGATCAGCCCCCAGGCGCCAAACAGCACCAGCGGACCGTAGATCGGCAGCAGATAGCGCATGGACTTGAGCGGCAGGCCGCCCTGCCAGGCGAAGTAGAAGGTCACCCAGAACCACAGCGGCAGCCAGCGCACGAGGTGGCGCGAGGCCCGACGCAGCATGCCCGCGCCCAGCGCCGCCCAGCCGGCCCAGACCGTCAGGCCCAGCGGCACGCCCATCGCCCACACGATCATATTGCGCAGCTCGTAGATGTAGTTGGTGCGGCCGGCCCACTGGTGCGACGGCGGGAAATCCAGCTGGCCTGATGAGTTGAAGCTCGCCGCGCCCAGCGCCTCAAAGAAATTGGCCTGCGGGCGGAAGTCGAAAAACGTGGTGCCGCGAAACATATCCGGCATCGCCACGCGCAGGCCGAGAATCGTGGCGACGGCGGCCACCGCCAGCACCGGAACGGCCAGCCAGAACACCCGCCACAGCCGGCCAACCATACTCAACGGCGAGAAGCGATCGCCGCGGGGCTGGATCTGCTGCCAGGTGTGCTGCATTGCGGCGATGATAATCACCAGCACCATCGGCGCGAGGTTGATCTTGGAGGCCACCGCCAGCGCCAGGCTCAGCCCGGCCCCCAGCGCCGCGCCCCAGCGTCCGCCATCGGAAAGCCGCAGACAGAAATAGAGCGTCAGCACGCCATAGGCGGCGGCCTGCGAGTCGACCACATAGAAGTGCGACTGCTGGATGGCGAAGGGCACCCAGGCGTAGAGCAGCGCCGCCAGCAGGCCGACCTTGCGGCTGGCCAGGCGGCGGCCCATCACATACAGCAGCACCACGATCAGCAGATCCGCCAGCGTCGAGCCAACGCGCCCGGCGGTGACCACCTGGTTGCGCGTGATGAGAGCGGGGTCGATGGCGGGGTTGAGCTTCTCCACGGCGTAGCGCACCAGGGTCGTCGGCAGCGAGCCATAGACATGGCCGCGATTCCACGAGAGGCTGCGCGGGTTGAGCGAGTTACAGCCGCTCGCCGCCGAGGGATCCTGCTCCGCCAACGGCGCCTCGGGGTTGCGCGGATTGAGCAGCGC
>JACCRK010000068.1 GCA_013813565.1 Herpetosiphonaceae bacterium | reverse complement strand
GTCGTCAGCACATCCAGGCTGGCGGCGGCCAGCAGCGGAAAGCCGAGCTTGGCTGGCAGATTCGAGGCATCGACATCAAACGACCAGATCACCGCCGGCTGGTCGCCCAGGGTGCCGCGGAGCACCAGCGCCGCACTCTGGTCAGTTGTGATCACCGGCTGGAGCGCTGGCAGCTCGCCTGCCAGCGGGCGCCGCCCGCCCCACTGCACGCTCGACAGATCAATCCCGGCAAAGGCCGGGTCAAGCGGGGCGCTGCTGGCCCGCTCGCCGAGGGTGGTGGCCGCCAGCGGCAGACGCGGGTCGCCCGGCGGCGGGTTGACCACTAGCAGCGCCCCAGGCGGCAGCGGATCGGGCAGCACGCCGTTGAGCACGGTCACATCGACCGGCGCGGCGGCAGGGTTGAACTGGCTGGCGACGGTCACATCAAGGCCGGGGAGTGCGGCGAGCACCCGCTCCAGGGCGGTCTCGTCGGCGCTGATCAGCCGCACGCGCACCGAGCGGGAGCGCTCCAGCGGCAGGCTGGCCCGATCATCAAGCTCCAGCGCATCGGCCCCGATCAGCCGAAGCTCGGCGCGGGCGCCGGCCTCGATGCGCCAGACGCGCTCCTCGCTGCCGCCGGCGGGAATGCGCAGGGTGTCCTCGGCATACAGCTGGCCATCGATCAGCAGCTGCAGCGAGCGGACGGTGAGATTGGGCGCGAAGTTGGCCACCCGCGCATACAGGGCGGTCTCGCCGGAGGGCAGGCGGCGCGCGGCGAACGCTACCACGGCGGCGTTCTCGGCCGTACTGCCAAAGGTGCGCCAGTCCAGCTTGGCCGCCACCGCCAGCGGCCCGGCTGGCGTGCTCAGGGCCACATCGGTCATCACCACCACCTGGTTCTCCTGCTCGCTGGCGAGCGTGCTGTTGGCGATGTGGAGCGCCGCCGCCAGGTCGGCGCCGTTGCCCGCCGGAGCCAGATCGCGCACGATCGCCGTCAGCCGCCCACGATCGGCGACCCCGCCAATTGCCAGCAGCCGGGGCGTGGCATTCAGCTCAACCAGCGCCACGCTATCGCCCTCGACCAGATCGTCGAGCAGCGCGATGGCGGCAGCCTGGGAGCGGGCAAAGCGCGAGGGTTCCTCGTCGGTGGCGGCCATGCTCGTGGTCGTATCCAGCACAATCACCGTATGGGTCGGAGTGTGCTGGCCCCACGGCAGCAGGGCCGGGTTCGCCAGGGCCAGCGCCAGACACAGCGCCACCAGCAGATGCAGCAGCAGCAATAGGGTCAGCGGCAGGGTGCGCTGGCGGCGCTCCGGCGGAATCCGCAGCGCCTGCCAGAGCGCCGTGGTCGGCACCTTCACGCGGGTGCGGCGCTGGCGCACCAGATGCAGAATCGCGATCAGCGGAAGCGCCAGCAACGCCAGCAGGCCAATTGGCA
This sequence comes from Herpetosiphonaceae bacterium, assembly GCA_013813565.1. Taxonomy (GTDB): domain Bacteria; phylum Chloroflexota; class Chloroflexia; order Chloroflexales; family Herpetosiphonaceae; genus JACCRK01. The sequence goes on along the minus strand of JACCRK010000068.1, from coordinate 14,536 downwards.
GCAGTAAGGTCATAGCTCGTCAATCTAAATGATGATGCACAAGGTGCTGCATCGTCGGCGGCAGGTTCGGCAAGGTGTGGGCCAGAAAGGCCGGATACACCACAATCTCGGCCAGCTGATCGAGCGCAAACCACTGAAAGATCAGCTTCACGCCCTCCTCGTCGCCCTCAAATGGCTGGGTGTGCTGGTAGACGCCGCAGTCTGGCGGCAGGGTCAGCAGGAAATAAAAGGCCAGCTCGTGGGTCTGGCGGCCCTGATAGACGAAAAAGTTCTCGACGACCCACAGCAGCCGCTCAACCTGCGCCGCAACCTCCAGCTCCTCGCCGATCTCGCGCAGCAGCGCGGCGCTGGTGTGCTCGCCAAACTCCACCCGGCCGCCGGGCAAGGTCCAGAAGTGCTCGTTTTCGGCCCGATGGAGCAGAACGCGTCCGGCCTGAATGATCACGCCGACCGTCCGATGGCTGAAGCGACCCTGGGGATGGTCAAACGAAATCATAGCGCCTCACTCTGAAGTGTAGCCTGGGTTGGGTAAAATATCCAGCTCAGGGCGTTGGGTGAATCTCGAATCGGCCCCACACCGCGCAGTGGTCGCTGCCGCTAGGGGTGCAGTCAACCTGGCTCTGGAGCGGGATCACGCGCGGGCTGCTGAACAGGTGGTCGATCCGAATCAGTGGAAAAAATCGCTGCATCGGATCTGGAACGCCGGTGCCATACGCCAGCGGCCAGCTTCGGCCCGGCCCGGCCCCGGCCTCGTGGTGGGCCTCCTGCATGCCGGCGATGAGGTTCTGGTACTGTGGCTCGCGGCTGGTGGTGTTAAAGTCGCCAGCGACGATCAGCGGGTCGCCGCTCCGCAGCAGTGGATTGATGGCGGTGCGCAGCTGATCGATCTGGGCGTTGCGATCGGCGACATCATAGCAAATCAGCGGGCAGGCGCCAAAGTTCACCGCTGGCGACGGCGGGTGGGCGGCGATGAAGTTCAGCGGCTGGCCATGCACCGCCAGCCGGGCCACAATCTGGCGCCCCCGGTCGGTGAGCGTGTTCTGCTGGGCGGGCACGTCGTGCTGGAGGATTGAGTGGGCGCTGAGGATGATCAGCCCGGTCTCAGCGTTCCAGTACAGCGCTGTGCGGTATGGATACAGCGCCGTGATCGCCGGATCGTTCTCGATCCAGCGCCAGTAGGCCTCGGCCAGCACCACCACGTCGGCGGGGCGGGCGCTCAGCACCGGCCGCGCCCGATCAATCTGGGCCTGCTCGCTCCCCAGCCCCAGATTCCAGCTCAGCACCGTCAGCTGGGGCAGGCCGGGCGTTGGCTGGGGCGATGTCAAGCCTGAGATTGACATAAATCGTACAGCAAACACCAGCGCACAGATCGCCAAAACCCCGCGCAGCAGCCTGGTGCCCCGAAACAGGCCAAACGGCGCGATCAGCAGCAGCGGGGCAAACAGATAGGGCGCAAAGATCTGCAGCACCGCCAGCAGGCCCGACTCCTGGGGCCAGCCGACCTGCCCAACCATCAGCGCCAGCAGCGCGGCCGGATAGATCAGCACCACGCCGCTGATGCTGGGCCGGGCGATGCGCCACACACGGGCGGGCATCAGCCGCGCGCCACCCGCCATCACTCCAAGCAGCGCCAAATATCCCACCACTAAAATCTGCGCCGCCGCAACAATTCGCTCCATCCACCTTCTCCACTGATTGAATCGCGCTGACTGAGCCTTTGTGATCATCGTGGATCAGAACTGGGATTAGCCCCAATACCGTTCAAATAAGGAAATTGGTGGGCATTTCCCCCTCTCCATCGCCAATGGAGAGGGGTGGCGCAACGCGCCGGGGTGAGGTCAGCTATGCCGCCATTCCGGCTTATTTGAACGGTATTGGGATTAGCCCACCATTTGGCCCGCCGCCAGCCGCAGCACCTTGCGGGTCTCCTCCCACATCGGCACATCGTCCAGCTCGTCGAGGCGGAACCAGCCCACCGCCAGCGCATCATCGCCGGCGACCGGCTCGCCGCTCTCCCAGCGGGCCTGCATCTCCAGCACAATGTAGTGGTAGCGGAGGCGCCCCTCGTCGTCGTAGTCCAGGATATCGACCGTGGTGACGATGGCGGGCGGGCTGATCTCGACGCCACACTCCTCGCGAATCTCGCGGCGGGCCGCCTCGGCCAGCCGCTCGCCCAGCTCAACCGCGCCGCCGGGGATATTCCACTGGCCATAGTTGGGCTGCTTGCCGCGCTGGACCAGCAGCACCTGATCGCCGCGCCAGACCACCACGGCCACGCCCAGCACGGGATATTGGGGATACTCACGTGACATAGCGACCTCAGCACAACGCAAGAGCGGGAACTTGGGAGCATTGCTTCCCCTAAGTTCCCGCTGTCGCCGGATAATGGCTGCCTACTTGCCGGTTTTGGTCTGGACCTCAGCGGTCAGCGCCGGCAGAATCTCGTTGACATCGCCGACAATGCCATAGGTCGCCACCTTGAAGATCGGCGCATCGGCATCCTTGTTGATCGCCACGATCGTGTTGGACGAGCGCATCCCGGCGAGATGCTGGATGGCGCCGGAGATCCCGCAGGCCACATACAGCTTGGGCGCCACGGTCTTGCCGGTCTGGCCGACCTGGCGCTCGTAGGCGATCCAGCCGGCGTCGACGATGGCGCGCGAGGCGCCGTGGGTGCCGCCCATCACGCGGGCCAGCTCGGGGATGAGCTTGGTATAGTTGTCGGGCGAGCCGAGGCCGCGGCCGCCGGACACGATCACCATCGCGTCGGCCAGGTTGACGGCGCCGGTGCGCTCCTCGACCTTGCGCACTTTGGTGCGGATGGTGACCTGTGGCATCGCCACCTTGACCACCTCGCCGCTGCCAGCGCCCTGGATCGGCTGGCCAACCTGACGGCGGACCGAGGCGATCATCGGGCGGGCTTCGCCAAAGCTCAGGGTGTTGATGACATTCGCGCCGTGCGAGGGCCGCATCGCCTGAACGCTGCCGCCCTCGACCTTGATGCCGGTGACATCGGGCGCCAGGCCGGTGCCAAGCTCGGCCGCCAGCGCGCCGGTGAGGTCGCGCATCTGCAGCGACGAGCCGGTCAGCAACACCTCGGGCTGATGGGCCTCGATGGCGGCCTTAGCGGCGGCCACGTAGCCATCGGTCGTATAGTTTGCCAGCGCGGCATCTTCGACAACATAGGCTTTGGCTGCGCCGGCCGCAAAGGCCTGCTCAACCAGCCCGCCGGTGCTGTCGCCCAACACGAGGGCGCCCAGCGGCTGGCCAAGCGCGTCGGCCAGCTCTTTGCCTTTGCCCAACAATTCCTTGGAGATAGCGGCCAGCTGGCCGCCTTTGTGCTCGATCAGGACCCAAACACCACTAGCCATTGTTACACCTCAACAGAAAATAAGAAGTCGGCAGGAAAAAAGGTGGATAGCACCTTCGGCCTGGTGGACTTACAAAACCTGACTTTCGACCAGCTTCTGCACCAGCGCCTTGACCTGGGTCTGCACATCGCCGCTGATCATTTCGCCCGATGGACGCGGCGGCGGTGGAACCCGGTCGCTGATCTTGATGGTGCCGCCAAGATCGCCCACGCTCAGCCCAACGTCGCTCAGCCCCCAGGTGGGGATTGGCTGTTTGCTGACCTTGCGGATTTTCAGCAGCGAGGGATAGCGTGGCTCGTTCAGGTCTTTAACTGCGGTGACAACGACCGGCAGCGAGGACTCGACGGTTTCCAGGGTGTCTTCCAGCGCCCGATCGACCACAATGCTGCTGGCGGTCAGCTCGTGAACCTTGAAGACGTAGGTGAGCTGTGGCCAGCCGAGGAAGCGGGCCAGCGCCGGGCCAAACTGGCCGGTCTCGTCATCGGTGCTCTGCTTGCCGCAAAACACGATATCGACATTGCCCAGTTTTTTGATCGCGGCCGCGACCACTTTGGCCGCGCCCTGCGCGCCCACGTCAGCCAGTGCGGCGTCGCTGATCAGCACCGCTTCGTTGGCACCCATCGCCAGGGCTTTCTTGAGCGAGTCGGTCGCATCGTCGCTGCCCAGGCTAATCACGGTCACCTGGCCATTGCTTTTCTCGGCCCACTGCAGGGCCTCTTCGATGGCGTACTCATCGAACAGGTTGATGATGGGGTTGATTCCGCTGGCGTCAACTTTCTTGTCGGGGGTGATTTTGACGCTGTTTTGTTCTGGCACTTGCTTAACACATACAACTGCGTGCATTCAGTTAAACCTCCATTGGTTGAGGATACGTGGCTTCATTGCCACAGCTGTGGCATAGTGCATTATATCACACCCGAAATGACGCAGTGCATTAGATGGCATTTCTAAGCACCAAATTCTTCAGAGTCGGCAAATTGCTGCGGAATCAAATGACCAGGGGCGAGCCACCTGACTCGCTCCTGGTCAGCGATCCCCGCTCCCTAGCGCCGCACGAGCGGCAGCCACATCGTTTCGGCCGGCACAAAGGTGGCGGTGTAGCTGGTTGGCGTTGCCGGCGTGACGATGGTGCGGGTCGCGCTGGTCGAGCCGTTGCCCCACTGGCTGAACCGCCACCAGGCCCCGCCGGACGTTTGCAACGGCGCCACCACATTCAGCGTATAGCCCGCCCAGGACTGGATTGCAGTTCCGTCGGACACGGCGGTGCCATTGACTTGCACCAGCAGGCCGTCAGGGGTCGTGTTGAAGGTCAGTCCAACCTTGCGCGGCTGGAGGGCCTGGGTCACCACGGCGGTCTGGCCGGCGCTGTCGGTGGCGCTCAGGCGCAGCTCCAGCCAGCTGTTGGCGGCGGCGGCCAGATCCTCGGGCGCCGGGCCGCTGAAGGTCAGCGTGCTGGTGTTGTTGGCGGTCAGAAACGGGTGGGTGTGGCTGCCGTGATGCAACACCACTTCCCAATCCAGCTTGGATGCCGCCAGCGGGCCGTCCTGCGCGTCGGTGGCGCTGCCCAGCAGGGTGATGCTCTGCCCGACAGCGAACAGTGCGCTGGCGGATGGCGCGTTGATCTGGGGCACCGGCGGTGCGTTGCCGGCAAAGATGGTCCGGCTGACGCTCGGCGAGAGGGCGTTGCTCGAGTCGCGCACGATCAGGCTGGCGGTATAGGTGCCCATGGCGTAGGTGTGGCTGATCGTGGGATCGCTGGTGGTCAGGGTCGCCCCGTCGCCAAAGGTCCAGAGGTAGGTCAGCGGATCGCCGTTGGGGTCGCTTGAGCCGCTGGCGTCAAAGTTCACCTGCAGCGGCGCCGGTCCGGAAAGCGGGCTAGCGGTGAAAGCGGCTGTCGGCGGGCTGTTGGGCGTGGTGTAGGCGATGCGGCGGACCTCGCCGCCGTTGGCGTAGGTGGTGTAGTACAGCGCCTGGGTGCTGCCGTGCGGGCCAAAGGCCAGATGCACCGCGCTGCTGCCGCCCAGATTGCTGCTGAAGATTGTCGCCGCGCCGTCTTTCAGCACGAAAATGCGGCCGCAGCCGTAGTCGCTGAACAGATAGCTGTTGGCGTACTCGGCCGGCCAGACGCCGTTGGGCACAAAGGCACCGCCAGTGATCGAGATGCAGTTCTGGAAGGGCGAGGGTGCCGGGTTGTTGGCGTGGTTGTACTCAAAAATTGGCGGAACCATGTTTGGCGGCGTGGGATTGCAGGGGCCGCCGGTGTTGTTGGTGCGCGTGCCCTCGCGGCAGTTCCAGCCGTAGTCCGCCCCGGCCTCGCCCAGGTCGATCTCTTCGCGCTGGCCCTGGCCGACATCGTTGATATAGATTCTAGTGTTGGCGGCGTTGGGGTCGGTGGCGAAGCGGAACGGGTTGCGCAGGCCCCAGGCCCAGGTCTCCTTGCAGTGCACGCCGGCCGTGGCGCCCTGGCCGTTGACGCGGCAGTCCTGGCCGGTCGCCACAAACGGGTTGTCACCTGGAACCGAGCCGTCGGGGTTGATGCGCAGCAGCTTGCCGAGCAACATATGCTTGTCGCGGGCGGCATCGTTCGAGCCGGCGCAGCCGCTGTTGGCCGCGTAGTCACAGCCGGCATCGCCGACGCTGATGTAGAGCTTGCCATCTTTGCCGAAGTGCAGGTCGCCGCCGTTGTGGTTGCCGGCATACGAGAGCATGTTGTCGACCAGCACCAGCTCGGTGGTCAGCGGGGCAGTGTTGTTGAGCACGGTCAGGCGCGAGACACGGTTGACCGGCACGGTGTTGACATTGCTAGAGCCACAGCTGTTGTGCTTGTTGAAGGTGTAGAAAATATAGATAAAATTATTGGAAGAATAGCTGGGATCGACCGCGACGCTGAGCAGGCCGCGCTCACTGTTGGAGCAAACCTGGCTGCCGAGGGTGAGCATGGTGCTGTTGGTCGTGCCGGAGCGCACGAGCAGCTCGCCGGCCTGGCGCGTGATCAGCATCCTGCCGTCGGGCAGCCAGGCCAGGCCGGTCGGCTGGTTCACCGCCGTGACCAGGCTGTCGCTGAAGTCAGGGGGCGGCTCGGCGGCGCTGGCTGAACGTGCTGTCGATGTGGCGCTGGTGGCGGGGCTAATGATGAGCGTGATCAGGAAAAACAATCCGAGGAAAAGACGGTGTGTCTTCATGCGCGTTCCTCCGTTAATGATCTGGGGAAGGCTGAGCGCCGGCCCAGCCTTCCCGATGGATTGGGGGTTATTCGTTCCAGGCGGCCTCGTCGTAGGCCGGAAGCTCACAGCGCAGGGCCTTGTAGCTACGCTCTTCCAACGCAAAATCGGCCTGCAGCAGCTCCTGCAGCTCGCGGGTGCCCTCGTAGATCACCGCGCCACGGCTGTTGCGCAGATAGCGCTCCACTGGATACTCATCGCTGAAGCCATAGGCACCGTGAATCTGAATGGCGTCGTTGGCGGCGTTGAAGCTTTCAACGGTGGCGTGCCACTTGGCCAGGGTGGTCTCGCGGGTGTTGCGAATGCCCTGGTTCTTGAGCCAGCCAGCGCGGTAGCACAGCATGCGCGACGTCTCCAGGTTCAGAATCATATGGCTGAGCATGCGCTTGACCAGCTGGTGGTTGCCGATCGGCACGCCGAAGGTCTCGCGCTCCTTGGAGTACTTCAGCGAAGCCTCCAGCGCCGCCTGGATCAGGCCGGTGGCCCCGGAGGCCACGGTGTAGCGGCCGTTGTCCAGCGCGGTCATCGCAATCTTGAAGCCTTCGCCCTCGTCGCCCAGGCGGTTGGCGACCGGCACGCGCACGTTTTTGAACACGACGCTGCCAGTGTTGCCGGCCCGCACGCCGAGCTTGCCATGGATTGGCGTGGTCTCGACGCCCTCGAAGGAGCGCTCGACAATAAACGCCGTCATCCCGCGCTGCTTTTTACCCTTGTCGGTGTAGGCAACCACCAGAAAATGATCAGCCAGATCGGAGAGGCTGATCCAGGTTTTTTCGCCGTTGAGGACGTAGTGATCGCCCTCCAGCACGGCGGTGGACTGCATGCCGGCCACATCGGTACCGGCATTAGGCTCGGTCAGACAGTAGGCTGCGATCTTCTCGCCCTTGGCCTGGGGCACCAGATATTTCTGCTTCTGCTCCTCGTTGCCCCACTGGAACACGGCCAGCGAGTTAAGCCCGGTGTGCACGCTGAGGATGACGCGCAGGGTCGTATCAACGCGCTCAAGCTCTTCGCAGACCACGGCGAGGCCCAGGTAGTCGAAGCCGGCACCGCCGTACTTCTGGGGAATACAGACGCCCAGAAAGCCCAGCTCGCCCATGCGCTTGATCACCGGGATCATATGCTCGGCCATGCCTGCGTCGTGGCTCGCGCCCTTGCGATCCCACTCCTGGATATAGGGAGCGACTTCCTTTTCAGCGAAATCACGTACCGTTTTCCGCAGCATGGCGTGTTCTTCGTTGAGAAAAAATCCGTAATTGGCGGTCCAGTCAATCATACTGTGTTCTACCTCGTGTTTGGTTGTATTTAAACCCGTCGCCCCATTGCGGCGGGCAATGATACGCTAAGAATATCACAAAAGGGGCAAGGCCAAACATCGCAACCTTCAAGGTATTCACTGGATATCTGGGCCGCCCAGCGAACGATGCCGGCTGCTCGTTGCCGGCACCTTTGTGGATTTTGTTAAGTTGCTAATCACATCTGACAGCTGTAGAATAGCGCCAAATTCCTCTCCGTAGCTAATCGCTTTGACCCAGCCAGGGCCAAACCCATCCCATGGACCATCATCAGTACCAGCCTTAGCTGTTACCATTGGTGGTGTCTACTTTAAACAAAGGATGGCGTTATGATCACTTCTTCACACCGCCGGCGGGTTCTGATCAGCCTGGTCCTTTTGTTTAGCACCACGTGGAGTCTAGCGGCCTGTGGCTCCCCGGCCCAGAAAAACTTTGACTCCGTGCGCCTGACCCAGATCCAACAAAGTAAAAAACTCGTCGTTGGCACAGCGCTGACTGCGCCCTTCGAGTCGCGCGACCAGCAGTCCGGCAATCTGGTTGGCTTCGATGTCGATCTGGCGCAGCGGATTGCCGCTGAGCTGGGCGTGACGATTGAGTGGAAGGAGCTGGCCTTCAGCGAGCTGCTGCCCGCGCTTGAGCAGGGCACCCTGGACATGGTGATCGCCGCCCTGTACATCACCCCGCAGCGCCAGGAGCTGGTCGGCATGTCGCAGGCCTATGTTGATACTGGGCTGGTGATTGTGACCCGCACCGCCACCACCGATATTCGCACCGTCGCTGACCTGAACGGCAAAAAAGTTGGCGTGAAAAAAGGCGCCACCGGCGCCCGCTTTGCCACAAAGCTCAAGGATAAGGGTAATTCGCTGATTATTCAGGAATATACCGAAACGATCGACTCAGTTGTCGAGCTGGAAAAAGGCCTCCTTGATGCTATTCTAAATGACAAGATCAATTCGATTCAGTATGCGAAAACCCATCCAACCATTATGGTTGCCAGTGAGGTGCTGGACCCGGCCGGTCTAGGGATCGCGGTCAAAAAGGGTGATCTCGATCTGCTGAATCTGATCAACAGCGTGATTGATACAGCGCGATCCTCCGGCGTGCTCGATCAGCTCTATCAACAATGGATCAGCCAGTGAATCCTGCTCGTTGTGGGAGAATCCTGCAATCATGGATGGCGGCTCCCAAGCCTGCGCCGCTCGAAAATGAGCTTGCCTGGGCAACGATCCACGAAAACGGGCTTTCACAATGGCCTGAAAGCCCGTTGTGGCGTATTGAGGCGATCGTTGTAATGAGAGCCAGGATGGCTCTAATCGGCACGCTCGGCACGGGCATAGCGTAGGATGATATATCCACCAATGCCCGCAACTACGGATGCGCCGACGATGCTGAGCTTGGTCGCCTCTAAAAGCACTGGATCGGTAAAGCTGAGCGCGGCAATAAACAGCGACATCGTAAAGCCAATCCCGGCAATCATCCCAAGACCGATCAGATGCCGCCATGTGACCCCGGCCGGCAGCGTCGCCCACCCGCCCCGAATCATAATCCAGGCAACTAGCAGGAAGCCCAGCGGCTTGCCCAGCACCAGGCCCAGTCCGATGCCAAGCATTGCCGGGATGACCGCGCCCTCTATGGCGCCGAACGACAGCGGGATTCCGGCGTTGGCCAGGGCAAATATCGGCAAAATCCCAAAGGCGACCCATGGATGGAGCTTGTGCTCGATCTGCTGAAGCGGGGCCTGAGCCAGCTCACAGCGATCCTTGATGGCGCGGATCGCTGTTTGTTGTCGTTCGTCGGTCAGCATACGCACCGGCTCAAGATTGCTCGATTCAAAAGCGTTGAGGGTGGCCCGCACCTCGCTGAGAAATGCGCCAGGGTTGATGCGGGTGCGCGCCGGAATGGTCCAGGCGACCAGCACACCGGCGATGGTGGCATGGATTCCCGACTGCTCAAAGGCTAGCCAGACGCCAATCCCGACGATCGAGTAGATCAGGATATTCCGAATTCCCATTCGATTGCAAAAGACCAAGAGAGCCAGCAGCCCGGCCCCAACCCCAAGCGCCAGCGCATTGATGCTGGCCGTATAAAACAGGGCAATCACTAGAATGGCCATCAGATCATCGGCAATCGCGACGGCGGTCAGGAAGATGGTGAGAATGGCGGGCACGCGCTTCCCGAGCAGCGCCAGCACCCCGAGGGCAATTGCGATATCGGTGGCCATCGGAATCGCCCAGCCCTGAACCCCAGAGCCGCCCCAGTTGATCAGCACATAGATCGCGGCCGGTATCACCGCTCCGCCAAGCGCCACGCTTATGGGAAGCAAGGCGGAGCGCAGGTTGGACAGCTCCCCCACCAGAACCTCGCGCTTAATTTCGAGGCCGACCAGGAAAAAGAAGATCGCCATCAGTCCATCGTTAATCCAGTGGTGCAGATCATGGTTCAGGCTCATTGAGCCAATTGATAGGCCAATCTTCATGTCCAGAATAGCGTGATAGCTGTCGGCCAGCGGGGAGTTTGCCAGGATAAGGGCCAGCACAATCGTGCCGATCAGGATAATGCCCCCGGAGGTGGAGTGATGAATGAATTCCTGCATGGGCTTGAGCAATCGGGTTACTGGAGCATCTGGCTTGGTTGATGGCGGCATAGATTCCTTCACTTTCTTTGCTACATCAAACGAGGACGATCTGACCGTCTTTGCTCGGTAGAGCACAGGTTGCGGCGGTCCTATCAGATAATAGTAACGCAAAACGGGCTTTCACGTCATTGTGAACGCCCGTTTTCTCTGCCTGATCAATGTTCTCAGATCGCGTCTACCCCTGCGCCGCCGCGTCGTGCAGCACTTCCTCGGGCAGGCGGTTGCCGGCGTCGTGGATGGCCTTGTCGGTATCGGTGAAGATCAGGATGACCATCCCGATGCCGAACAGCACGATCAGCGAGAGGATCGCCTGGCGATACGAGCCGGTTGAGGCGACAACACGGGCGAAGATGAACGGCCCGATCCACGACGTGCCGCGCTCGGAGATCTCGTAGATGCCGAAAAATGCCGCCTCGCGCCCACGGGGGATCATCTTGGAGAACAGGCCGCGCGAGAGGGCCTGCGAGCCGCCCAGTACCAGCGCAATCGCCGCGCCCATGATGAATGCCTGGGTCGTGTCTCGCAGAATAGCGTAGGCGAACACCACCACGCCGGTCCAGATCACCAGGGTCAGAATAATCGTGCGTTTCGTTCCCAGCCAGCGTGAGATTCGCTCGAAGCCCAGTGCCCCGAAAAACGCCATAAACTGAATCATCAGCACCAGAGTCAGCAAAAAGCTCTGGTCTTCGTTGGCGTTGCGCTGAACCTGGGTGAACAGTTCCTGCGAGAGAAATACCGCCGAGACGCCGATCACGGTTTGGATGCCATCGTTGTAGAACAGGTAGCCAACCAGAAAGCGCAGCGTGTCAGGCAGCCCGCGCAGCTGGCGCAAGGCCCCGCCAAGCTCACGTAGCCCAAGCCGCAGATACGATTCGCCGGGAGCCTTGCGGTGCACCACGTTGCGATTGCGCAGCCGCGAGATCCCCAAAAAGCCGAACACGCCCCACCAGATGCCGGCGGAGGCCAGCGAGATCCGCACCGCCATCCCGGTCGAGATCCCAATCGTCTCGGCGAAGGTTACCAGGGCCAGGTTGAGCGCCAGCAGCACGCCACCGCCGATGTAGCCCCAGGCAAAGCCGCGGCTGGAGACTTTATCGCGCATGTCCTCGGTAGTTATCTCGTTGAGAAATGCGTTGTAGAACACAATCGCCGCACCGAAGCTCAGGTTGGCGATGATGAACAGGAGTGCGCCCAGCCAGTACGTCGGTGTGGTGACAAAAAACATCAGCGTGGTGGCACCGGCGCCGACGCCACAAAACGCCGCCATCAGCTGCTTCTTGATGTTGGTGTAGTCGGCCAGCGCCCCCAGCAGCGGCAGAAAGAAAAACTGTAGCAGCACCGACAGCGAGATACAGTCGGTAAGCAGCGACTTGGCCGTAATGGTGTAGAAGCCGGCATCCAGCACCACCCCGTTCTCACCAATGGCGGCCTGGGCGATTGTGGTCAGATAGGGGCCGAATAGCGCCGCGACGACGGTGGTGGTAAACGCCGAGTTGGCCCAGTCGTACATCGTCCAGCCAAAGATCTCGCGTCGGTCGTTGGCTGGCTCGTTGGGTGGAGCTGAAAGCTGGGTAGGTGATGCCTGAGTCAAGGTGGGACTCCTTGAAATATTCAGAAGGAGAGCAGATTGCGCCATTATCGCAGAGTTTGCTTTTGGCCGCATGTATCCAAAGATACACGTGGCGTTTGGGATTAGGGATTAGCCTATGCCACTCCGCCCTACGCCTCGGTCAGCACCGGCAGCGGCTGGCCCAGCGCGATGCCGGCTAGCGTCAGCGGGCAGCGGTAGGCGTAGAGCTCGACGCCGCGGCGGGCCACCTCGCTCAGCGCCACGGCAAAGTCGGGGTCGATCGCCCGGTTGACGGCGACCGCGCTGCCATCGCCGCGCTGCACCACAAAGACCACGGCCGTGCGCACGCCGGCCACGGCCAGCTCGGCCAGCTCCAGCAGGTGGCGCCGCCCGCGGGTGGTCGGCGCGTCGGGGAATACGGCGAGGCCATCGGCGACATCGGCGACGCTTTTGACCTCGACAATGCAGGGGCTGGCGCCGCCGTGGCGCTTGCCGGCGGTCGGCGGCGCGGCGGCCAGCCCAAAGTCAAAGCGGCTGGCGCCAACCTGCACCTCGCGCTCAACGTGGGGATAGATCGCGAACTGTGACAGAGCGCCCGCCCGCAGCGCCGCCTCGATCAGGCGGTTGGGCAGGTGGGTGTCCAGCGAGACCAGCTGGTCGCCGACGTAGACCCCGGCGACCTGATACTGCGTTTTGCGGCCCGCGCCGGGCTTGTGCCCCAGCACCATCTGCGCCTGCGGCACGAGCTTGGTCAAAAGCCGGCCGCGATCCGCCAGATGCGCCGCGACGATGCTGCCATCCTCCAGCCGGGCCTCGACCAGAAAACGATTGGGCCGCGCCAGAAATGTCGCCGCCAGCAGCGGGGCCGCGCCAACCAGTGGCACGGTGATTGAATATGGCTGAAGGTGAGTCGTCATCTGCCGATTATCGCACACAATTGCGTGCTGGCGCTCGGCGGCGCCGGGCTGCTCAAGCTGCTCGGCACAGCGGCTATGGTAGAATGGCGCTCAGTTTTACAGCCTTGTTGAGGAACCATTGTATGACACGAGCACCGACAGCGCGGCATTGGCTTTTTGTGGGGCGGTCGTGGCTGTGGGGGCTGGCCCGCGCTGCCCGGCGGCTGGTCGTGGGCAGCCTCCCGCCCAACGTCAACCAGATCACCGACCAGCTCTATGTTGGCGGCTTTATCGATCTCCACGACTGGTCCGCGCTCAACAAGCTGGGGGTTACGGTTGATGTCAACCTGCAGGCCGAGCGCCACGATCATTTTGTGGCGCTCACGCCGGAGAACTACATCTGGCTGCCGACGATGGACCACGCCGCGCCCGACCCGGCGGCCATCGATCGCGGGGTGGCGCTGGTGCAGGCCGCGCTGCGCAACAACAAGCAGGTGCTGATCCACTGCCACGCCGGCATGGGCCGCTCGGCGCTGCTGTGCGCGGCGGTGTTGGTCGCCGAAGGCCACAGCGTCGTCGAGGCCTGGCATCTGGTCAAGACCAAGCGGCCGATTGCCAATCTGCATCCGTGGCAGCACGCGGCGCTGGAAGATTTCGCCCAGCGTTGGGCGCAGCAGGGAGACACGCCATGAGTCTGCGGAATCAAACCATTATCGTGACTGGAGCCTCGTCGGGGATCGGGCGAATGATGGCGCTGCAGTTTGCCCGCGAGGGCGCCAACGTGGTGCTGGCCGCCCGCTCCGCGCCCGCGCTTGAGGCGCTGGCCGCGACCATCAGCGCCGCCGGTGGCTCTGCCCTGGCCGTGCCAACCGATGTCCGCCGCGATGATGATGTGCAGAACCTGGTGGAGCGGACGCTGGCCGCGTTCGGCACGCTCGATGTGCTGATCAACAATGCCGGCTATGGGATCTTTGCGCCGATTGAGAGCGTCGATATGCCCCATATCGAGGGTATGATCAACGTCAACTATTTCGGCACAATGCGCTGTATCATCGCGGTGCTGCCGGTGATGCGGCGCCAGAATCGTGGCCGGATCATCAATATTGCCTCGGTGGCGGGCCTGGTCTCCACGCCCAACACCGGCGCCTACTCGGCCTCCAAGCACGCGGTGGTGGCGGCCACCCAGGCCATGCAGGTCGAGCTGATGGGCTCGCCAATCACTTGCTCGCTGATCTGCCCCGGCCCCATCGACACGCCGTTCTTTGTCAAGGCCGACTACGCCAAGATGTCGCGGCTGGCCAAGATTTTTGGGCGGCTCGACCCCGACGATGTGGTCAATATTATCGGCCACATCGTCCAGCACCCGCGCACCATGCGGGTCACGCCGCGGGCCTTTCACGGCCTGGCCATCGCCTATCGCCTGTTTCCCTTCCTCACCAAGCGGGTGCTGCGCTGGGTGGGCTGATGCGCTGGGTGAGCAGGCGGACGGAATGCCGACAGGGGCGGCGGGTACGGGCGGCGGGTACGGAGACCCGCCCTACATAATTG
>JACCRK010000181.1 GCA_013813565.1 Herpetosiphonaceae bacterium | reverse complement strand
CAGTGGTTGAGATCGACCATCGGCCAATTGGCACCGGCGAAATCGGCCCAATCTTCACCCAGATCAAAGACCTCTACTACGCCGCCACCCACGCCACCGACCCCAAGCGCCGCGAGTGGTGCACCCCAGTCTATGAAGTGGTCGCCGCCCAATAAAGATCAGAAAGCTCAAAGGCAAAAGACCGAGCTTTATGCTCGGTCTTTTGCATTAAACCCTGTAGTTATTTAATGGGCTTGGTTAATACAACACAGAGCGTCCCGCGGCGCCGGGACTGCTGCTGATTTGTCGAGCGAAAGCGAGCGAGCAGCCCATTTTTATATTTCTGGAGCATATCGTAGATATGGACTTCTTTCAGCCAGGATTTAATCCGATGCTTAAATCCTGGCTGAACATATAAATCGCCGTGCGGATCTAAAACATAGGAACGGGTTGGAACATTCGGTTTATGGTTTGGAATATTGGTTGCGCCATAGGCTGTATTAAAAACAGCGTAATCGATAAACTCGGCGGCATACCCAAAATTTTCTGCCAGCGACGTAAACGACTCCTCCGACAGCCACCATAGGTGAACTGGCGGTGGTGCTGTATGCCAGATGATCGATGCAGGATACAGCGATTTGTTGGGGGTCGTGATCACCAGCGATCCTCCCGGGGCTAGCAGCGTATCAGCCACCTGGAGAAAAGAGACTATATCCTCAACATGCTCAATCACCTCGCACATAACAATTAAGCTATATTGTTCGGGACTTTTTTGAGCATATTCATAGATATTATCGCAAATAAAATAATCACCATATAATTGTTGCGATTTAGCAACCGCCTCTTCCGATATATCAATACCTCTGGTTTTAATTCCATGATGATTAAGTGCATACGTCAGGTAGCCTAACCCACTTCCGATATCTAAAACATTTAAGGTCGAGCTATCGTTACGCGCAATAACCTGATAGACCCCCCAGTACATATCTTCTGAATGGGCTAAGTAAACAAGTGGATCACGTTGTTGGAGCACCGCCTGAGCATAGGTAGCGTATCTGCGGTAGCTTGGAATCAGCAAGCTACGGCTATAGATCATATTATAAAGCTGCTCGTCCACGCAGTGGGGATCAGCGAACGATGTATTACAGTGCTCACAGTGATAGATATCATATTCAGTTGGCTGTTGATAGCCGGGGTGGGCTTGATACTTGAGTATTGTTGAGGAGTGGCAGAGCGAGCAAACCTTTGAGGATTTTTCAGCGGGAGCTGCTTGATAATTCATACACTACATTAATCCTAGCGGGCAGCACATGATTTATATGCTGCCCGCCAGCTCTAAGAAAATTAATTTACACTGGCCATCGCAAAAATAGTCCCAATTTGCGGCATGTCGATATAGGTAGAGCTGCGCAAAAACTGCTCAGCCGTAAAGGAGGTCCCGGTAATATCCCCAAGCATAATGCCAACGCTGTCACCGGCTGGCAGAGGCTGCTGGACTGGAATACAGAACGATCCCTGGCTATCAACAACTGTCTGGCCTAGCAGATCGGCATTGCGTGAGATATTGACCAGCTTGATCGGTACATCGGGCCCACCAGTTCCACAAACCTCGGTTGAACTGGCGGTAATCGGTGTCTGCAAGGTAAAGGTTGGTCCTTCGATCGACGTGAGGGTTGCTTGGGGTGGCGGATAGCCACCTTCCACCGCAGGAACAGCGGTCTCACTGCCCGGATAGGCCTGATTGATCTGGGGTGCCGGTGTAGGGTATGGTTGAGTGTTGTCAGGCTGTGGCTGGGCGGTCGGGGCGGTTTGTCCACCACAAGCAGCCAGCAAACCTAAGACAGCGATAAGCAAAAGATAATGTTTCAGGGGCATTCGCATACGTTACAAACCTTCAGTACTAAGAGAATCACCCCTATTATAACGGCTATCTCCAAGAATAGTACAACATAGCTCTAGGAAACGATCAACGAAACGTTTCTAAAACGCCGAGGGTGCTGCTGATGTTATCAGCAGCACCCTCGGCGTCAAGATGAAGGGAGATTACGGGGTCAGGGTAAAGCCTTCGTAGACCGATGAGTCACGAACGGCGATTGGCAAACCCTCAGTCGATTCGTTAGCGATAGCAACGACTGGCTGGGTAGCGGTGAACACTGCTGAACACAGGCTGCCGGTTGGCACTTTGCCAGCGCCGACACCCATGTCAGTGAATGGGGAGAAGGCAGCCGATGCGCCAGGAGCAGCAGGCTTGCTAATGCTGTAGTTGGTGAACACACCGCCGGTGTTACGACAGTTGAACGCACCGGTGATGGTGGTCGCAGCATTGCCGACATTTTGTACGTTGATACCGGTGTTGCCGGCAGCAGCGTTGGTTTTTGATGGGAACTCGAATTTAGAAACTGGTGCAGCAACCTTGGTCGAGGCGGTCGTCGATGACATACAAGCGTACATACCTTCACGGGCTGCATCGCCGGTTTCGCTGGCGATAGCAATGACATTGCCGGCAGCGGTAATCGTAGCAGCGCCTACAGCACCATCGGGCATGCCGCCCAGGGTGCCGGCGCCACGTGAAGCGACGACGCTAGCGCCATTCGGCACAGCAGGGAAGACGCGGGTGTAGGTTGCAACGACGGGAAGACGGGTAACGATGGTAACAGTGATGTCCTGAGCGGCGCCCGAGACGTTCTGAACCGCGATACCGGTCGCTGGCAGCTGGGCTGCTGGGAAGCGGTTCTTAACCGTTGGGCAGGACAGTTTGGTACCAGCGGCGCTAGCAGCAAACATATTGGTCGACATAGCGACAGTTGCTGGAGCACCCACTGTTGGGTACTCAACCACGGTACCAGCGACAGGAGCGGTGCTGGTCAGGGTCATTGCACCAATACATGGCGCACCAGTTGGGCTGGTTGCCGAACCAGAACAGCTGCCTGGCATTGCATTAGCACCATTCATCAAGGCCGAGGTCAACAAGACATAGCTCTTGTTGGCTTCAATAGCGATGCCTGACTTGGTGTAGGTAACGCCGTTGTTAGCAACAACGCTGACGCTCACCGTTGCAGCAGCGCCGGTTGCCTGAATGAAGAACGATGTGACGCGGCCGTTGAAGCCACTCTTGACAGCGGGGTAGGTCAAGGTTGTGCTGCCCTGGGGAATGCCATTGTATGCAGCCGATGCTTTACCACCAGCAACACCCAACGAAGTGCCCAGCGGTGCGTTGTTTACGAACGCAACCGAAACAACTTCAACATCCGAGCTAAGGACCATGGAACCCTGGAAGGAACCACTGGCAATGCCTGGAATGCCAACCGTGCCGGCGGCCATTGGATTATCGGGGCGGAAGGTAACTGCGCTACCAGCGTTCAATGGGGTTGAAGCGGTTCCGCCGCCGGTGGCGCCACCGGTCAAGGCGAACGCTTCCAACGAAATTGTGCCGTTGGTTGTGCCTACATTTTGGATCACAGCCGTGGTGTACCAGCCAGTGCCGGTAAGCCCTGATTGTGCTGCGACAACTGCCGTCATGACGAACAGCATGACAAATGCTGCAGCCATTTTACCTACCATCTTGAATTTCCGCATGATAGAGTGCCTCCTGAAAGACCTATGGATGAATTTGATAGGACTACTCTAGCAGGATTAGCTGGCTCAAACAATAATGCTTTTGAGGTATTCAACGCCTGCCAGGCCGGATTTACGGTACTAATCCGGCGATTAGTGGGTTAAACCAGCGTATAATCCAAGCAGATAGGCGCGTGCCGCCGCCCAGCGCCGCTGCCTCCCCAGGCGCAGCACTGTCTTCACTGCGCTGGCGGTGCGATAGGGCGCCACAACCCACCAGCGCCACCCGTGCGTATGCTTGCGAAAGAACTGGACACTGCTTTTAGCCATATGGTAGCGCTCGTTCGGTGAGCCGCTCCCGCCAGATGACATCGCAACTTTATGCCACATGGTTGCGGCCGGCACAACCACAATCGCCAGGCCACGCGCCCGCACGCGCAAACAGTAATCCATATCCTCGTAGTACATGAAGAAGCGCTCGTCAAAGAGACCAATCGCTTGCAGGCATTCGCGCCGCAGCAGCATGCCGCAGCCGGTAACCGCATCGACATTGAACAGTTCGGTTACGTTCGATCCAAGGATACACGGCTTGATCTCCAGGGTAATCTTGCGGCGCAGCGCGCCGGCTGACCAGATATGATTGGGGTTGTCCATGTAGTAGATGGCAGGAGCTGCGACATAGGCGCCTGACTGCGCTGCTCCAGCGATCAGATAGGTGAGGCTATCGGGGTGGAGAGTCGTATCATTGTTGACGAGAAAGATAAAATCCGCATGGTGCGCGAGCGCATACTGAATCCCCACGTTCATTCCAGCCGCAAAGCCTAGATTCTGCTGGTTGAGAAGCTGCTTTACCGCTGGAAACTGGCGCTTGATCGTGACAACCGAGGCATCAGTCGAAGCATTATCGATCACTATAAGCCTGGCATTCGGGTAGGTTAGCGCCATACATGACTGGATCAGCTTAAGCGTGTCGCTACAGCCATTCCAGTTGAGCGTCAGTATGTAGACCAGCGGCTGTGGTACGGAAGATAGCTCCAGTGGCAAGTGATCACCTACTTAGCTGATACATTGAAGAAGCGTAGATCGTTCTTGTTAACGCATCCAGTGACAAAGATAAAGCACGTATAGAGGGCCATAGCAGCGATTGCCGTGATCATCCAATACACATGGAAATAGCCATACACCACTTGAATGAAACCGGCTGTCATAGCCAGAATAAGCAAAAATTTTATGATGATACGATGATTGATGTTCAGGTTGATCACTTTCCAGATTGCAATAATACTGATTGACCATACCATCAGCGATGAGAAAAATCGCGACCAGACCGCACCTTGAACATCAATATACGGGATAAGCACAATATTAAGCGTAATATTAACCAACGTTGAAAATATCTGGATTATCAGCAGTAGTCGGCGTTTATCTAATACAACCAGGATTGTTGTTGCCGGTAAGACACTGGTCAGAAAAACAAATGACCAGACAATTATTCGAATGCCCGCTGCTGCCTGGGAAAATTTACTGCCGTAGATAAGCTGCACAATGTTTGGGGAGAACCAGGATATTACGAGAGCAACCGGAATAGTAAACAAAAATAGTAATCTAAATAGTTGTTGAAATAATGCCGCTAGAGCATGTTGATTCTGCCTGAAGACTCTTGATATCCCCGGTAGGAGCGCCGAACGCAGGCCTTGGGTTGCCATCAGCAGGGTGTAGAGGATCAACGTTATGGCATTATACATACCAATCTTTACTTCTATATCTGTCTTGAGGAGCTGCATTAATAGTAGTGTGTCCGCCTGGAATTCAATTGTACTGGCAAAGCTAATGGCAACAAAGGGTAAACTGACATAATAATATTTATTCCATAAGTAGGAGATATTACGCAATTTAGGCCGATCGAATAGTCTGAAAACAAAAAAAAGTCCGACCGCCAGGCTAATAACGCTGGTTACTGCGATCATGGCCACAAATCTAAACGCGCTAAGATAGCCAGCAACAATAATCAGGATAATCCCTGTCAGCTTAAGGATACCGTTGGTTACGCTGAGCAACACACTGTATTTTGATTTCTCATAGGCGCTAAATACTGTCTGACAAAATTTAGTGATACTTTCAGTAACCACAATCATTGATCCGACGAGTAAACAATTACGTGTACCGCTATCATACTCCTGGCTAGTGATGAAGATAATAAGCAGGGCGCAGCAAACAAACGTTGCTATTGCTCTAATAAATAGAAAAAACCCGATCGTATCACCAATATTTTCTTTGCGTAACGAGATATCTCGCACCAAGAGCTGGTCAAGCCCCCAAAAAGCCAGCTGGGCAAAGAACAACGCATAGTTTAAGGCAATCGCATAGACTCCTGCCTCTTTTTCGCCTAAATACCACGTGATAATCAGGAAGCATACCGTGTTTGCAACCCGCACAATGAATAAGGCAAGCGTCGTAAGAAGCGAATTGCTCATCACTCGCGACACTTGCCATTGTTTATTATACTTAAGCTTGACCGGACGTGTCACATATATCCTAAATCACTGAGCCGTTTCTCGACGAGAGCTGTTTCATCTTCGGTTAGATCATAGTATTGCGCTTGAGCATAGGGCTCGTCGGCAGTATATTCAATCGGTGCCTGGGTCATTGTGAGTGGATAGAGCACCTCGCCATCGATATCCTCGGGAATCGGCAGGCCGAATGTATGCAGCAATGATGGTGCAATATCTTGAATATGGACGCTTGACCCATAGCGACCGGCTGGAATCAACGCTGATTGAAGCATAAAAATACCATTGTAGTCATGCACACCGGTGAGTGGCAGATCAGACAGCTCCGATGATGAGGTTGGCTCAACGACATCGGTGGTGGTCATGCCCAGGCTCCCGCGCCCACAATAGCTTAAGTCCTGCCAGATAATGATCAAATCCGGCGAATGTTCGCTCATGGCGCCATGATAGACATCGCGACGGCGCAGGACTCGTGCGATAGGCTGCGTGCCTGTCGCGGGATCAACAAACTGTTCGAGCTTTTCAATCAGCTGCGTGCATAGCGCCTCATACTCGTCGCCCTGCTCGACAATACCCTGAGGCTCACGTCCTCTGAGATTGATATAAAGGCTGCCCATCGAACCAAGGGCATAGACTTTGGTCCGCGGCCAATCGATGGCCTCGGAGAATAGCTTTGTCTGGAGGTGGGCTTTGACTTTCTCAAAACGCTGGCCGAGCACAGCGCTCACTTTACGGCGCGTGGCCGTAGGAATATAGCGCTTGTAGACACGTGCTAAGGAATAGATGACCGGCTTTTGCTTGCTGCTGGTATCCCGGATCGCCAGCAGCCCCTCGTTGGTGAGCCAACGATTGAGATTAACCCAATACTTCAGCTCGTGACCCCCATGATCTGAGACGGTCCAGACTGGAATTGTTGGATCAATCAGGCCAAGGACGCGCCCAATGCAGGCATCAATATGCTGATATAAGTCACGAATTGGGTTGCCATAGCGGGCGGGATGATCCTTAAGATGCGCTGGAATATGGGCGTTTGGCAGACAGTGCCAGAACGCATGTTGAATCTCATCACATTCGGTATAGATCAGCGTAAATAAATCCCACTGGTCCGTTTTGATCAACCACTCGGCCACGTGGGTGCGCTGCTCAACGCTATCGTGCATATCGGCGATATATTGCGCTAAGGGGTCGGCAACGTGGGCGCTGTAATCAGGCGCGATCGTGTAGCGCGGCGCAACCTGTTTCACTTCCTCCCAGAGGGACGCGGGATAGGTCAGGCCAGGCCCAACCGCCGGCGCAAACAGGCCGCCAATAATCTTGCCATTGATCGGTTTAGGCGGGAACGTATAGGGCATATTGATACTAATCACCCGCTTGTCGGCATCGCTCAACCAGTCATAGATCGTATTGGAATGAATCATTGACGCATTCGTCATGGCCAGGGCATAGGTTCCAGGGCGCCGCTGGGTAAAATCATAGATGCCATGTTTGCCGGGGTTCTTCCCGGTGAGTAATGATACCCACGCCGAAGCGGTGATGGGATGAATGGTAGATTCAAGATCGCCCCAGGCGCTCCGCGCGCGGAGCGCCGCAATATTTGGCAGCAGGCCCTGGTTGATCCATGGGTCAAGTAAGTTCCACGATGCACTATCCAGGCCAAGTAATACCATGCGCTGGGTCATCGAGCGCTCCCTTCTAAATGGTCGAATCCGGCTTTTTCCCTGAGCGAGCGATAATCGCAGCCTGAAGAGCGGCCCCCAGACACCAGGCGGTTTTGGCCAGCCATATTTTTGGCAGTACGTGGATCGATCGCCGACCCAGATTGGCTCTGGCCACGATCTTCACCGCTGTAATCAGCCCGATCAATGGCGCTAGTGCTTGCAGCAGGAACGGATATTGAAATATTTTGCTTGCCGGATAATACGTCGCATACCGCTGACGAACAATATTCATGTTATAGCCTGATTTCCAAGAGTGCACCATCAGACTGGCAAGATTACCCCGCGCCGGCCGATGATGGATCTGGGCGCGTGGGGCAAACTGCAGCGTGTAGCCTGACTGATGCATGCGCAATGTCCAGTCAAAATCTTCCCCTGCCGCACCCATAAAGCGCTCATCAAGCAGACCGACATGATCAATCACTGAACGGGCGATCAGGAGATTGAGCGTTGGGAGGGCTGTGCGCGTTGTTGCCGGCAGTGATGGAACTAAGCTATGAAACATTGCTAAATTATCAGCAAATGTCCACTGATTAGGCGAAGCAATAATAACACTTCCACCAATAATCAGGTGCTGTGATGTCGCCGCCGCGATGAGCTGCTCTAACCAGTCAGCAGCAGCAATACAATCAGCATCGATAAAAGCGATCCAATCGCTTTTGGCGCACCTAATGCCGATGTTACGGGCAACTGCAGCTGATACCGGTCGTTGCGTAGAGATCCATTTCAGCAGCGGATGGGCCTGGATTAGCTGCTGATTATCCAGGCCTACGACAAGGATTTCCGCAATCGATAGCGCTGCTGTTTGCCTATACAAAGATTGTAGTGTCGCCTCAATAGTTGGCGCATTGAGGCTGGGAATCACAATAGAAACACGAAATGTCATGCGAATACTTTCAAAAGATCAGGCTAGTAGCTCAATTTGATGGACAAGTTCGTGCCAGCCATATTTTTGCTCGGTCCGCTCGACACGAATAGTTTTGCGAAATATCGGCTCAAGCTGATGTTCAATGTACTGGATAATGGCCTTGGCCAGGGCAATTTCATCCTGTGGCGGCACCACCAGGCCGTTGACGCCATCTTGAACTACTTCATGCAGGCCACCAACGCGGGTGGTGATAACCGGGGTGCCAAAGCCAAAGGCGAGCTGAATAACCGCGCTTTGGGTTGCAGCGATATACGGGAGCACCACAACCTCGGCCAGATCGAAATACGGGGCCAGCTCTTCGTCAGCCACGTACCGATTGACAAAGGTAATCGCCGACTCAACCGCATACTCGCGCGCATAGCGCTGATAAAATTCTGGCGACGACCAGAACTCACCAACCACCAGCAAGTGGACCTTCACCTGCTTGAGCACAGCCGGCAAGGCCTGAATAAGATACTCCAGACCCTTGTAGGGACGGATGAAGCCAAAGAAAAGCAGAATATGCTGATCGGACTCAAGCCCCAGCTGTTCGCGAAGCTGTGATCCCTCGGCAGAAACACCCCGTTGAACAACTTCGGCATAGGTTGGCAGCTGCGCCTTAACCACCCGTGCGTTCGGCAGCAGGGCGTGGAGCCGATGCAAATCCTGCTCGCTATGGACAATGAACGCATCACCCTGTTTCAACACCGTCGAGGCAAAGCGCCGATCAAGGACCCCACCACCTTCGTGAGGGACGACGTTATGGCAGATATAGACAATCTTGGAGCGGGTATGTTTCTTGAGCCAGCGCGATATGTAGCGCAGCGAGGGAGTCCAGTAGGGCACCCACCACTGTAAGATGACAAGATCCGGATTATCGGCGCGGATTTTGCGACAGAGCCGCCACCATGTCAGCGGGTTGGTCGGATCGAGCACATACTCACATTCAACCCGCAACGGTGTTGCGCTGGGATCCTTATCGGTCTTACCAGGAAATAGCCAGCGTGGATACTGGCGGGTATAGGAATAAAAAGGAATTGTATGCCCTGATTCACGCAAATGCTTGACCAAGAGCGTTGTATAGTGAGCAATTCCGCCGCGGTAGGGATAGGTTGGGCCAACAACACATATTTTCACAGAGCTTGCTCAATCATAAGATGGTAACACTGGGATACCATGCGGCTATCCTTGCACATGAACAGGTTGTACGGGTGTCGTTGATGCGATCTCTTTGGTTTTTAGAAGGTTGATTTTAGAAAATGGCTGCTCAATAATTTTGTAGGTCACCCAGGAAACCGCCAGGGTTGCGATCATAAATATCCACCACCTGAAGAACGAGGGCTGAGGAAAGATTTTCTCAACCCGAACAATGACTGGCATATGCAGCAGATAGGCGCTAAAGCTAACCATTCCCAGGAATGTCATTACTTTTGAGGAAAAGAATCTATTTAACCAGCCTTGATTATTGATTGTGCCAAAAATAAACATCGACCACAGCACTGCGAATACTAAAAACTGAAGATGCAGGTACTTTCCGGTCATATCCTTAACCACCGCCAGCGGCAGGTTAAGAAAGGTTTGAAAGAATAGCGGGATAATCATCAAGGCAGCAATCAGCCCTGACCAGCCTAGCACATTCATCGTTATACGCCGATAGGCCGGTTTCTTGAGGTGAAATGTTGTTGTCTGAAAAAGCTTCTGCAGCAGGGCCGTCAGCGAGCCAAACAAAAAGTAGACGAGAAATGGCAAAACAGATAACGAATATTCTGGCGGAAAGCTGAGATGGAGCAGGATGATACAGGTCGCAAAAAATAGAATCAATTTCGATATACCTATTCTTTGTAACAGAAAGATCGTTATCCCAGCAACAATTGGCAGAAGAAAGTAGTACTGAAATTCCACCGGCAGCGTCCAGAGAAATCCCTTGCCATCGATCAGGGTAACATACCCGATGATCGAACGCGCCGTCACTGGCCGAACCAGATATCCAAGCTCAGGCGTCGCCAGATAGACAAAATAACAGAAGATATAAAGCGGATAGATTCGCAGAAAACGCCGTAAAAAGTAATTAGCCCAGAAGATTTTTCGTGAACGCTGCGCATCGCTGGCATCAAGAAACTGTTTGGTGAGCAGAAACGAACTCAGAACGAAAAACAGCCCAACGCCATATCTACCAGCGCCACCGAAATCAAGCGCGGGATGAATACTGATGCCTGCGTTGCTGCCATGAGAGAGCAGCACCAGCAGCACTGCCAGCCCACGCATGCCATTGGCGGCATGAATAGTTGATTTTGTGGAAGTATTCAAAATCCTGGAAGCATTACTCATAAGACCACCATGCATCATCAAACAACAGCGCCGGATCCTGGCTGATTGATTATACCAGCCCTCAGCATTCGCCATCAGCGCAGAATACAGCCTATAGCTGGTTGGGAGCACGCTTTTGCTCCTAATTTCGCGAGTATAACAGTCCCACTAATCATCGTCAAACACTGTGCTAACGGGCTATTGATGCCCTATTTCACGCCAGCCAAGGGTTGGCGGCGCGCCTGTCGACCGCCCAATTTCAGCGTATCTTCCTGGCGCAGCCGGGGCTTTGATCTTTGACGTATCGGCAGCATTGACTATAATCGACCACGTTGAGGAATATATAAAGGAGGATGTCCCTATGTTGCGTCGATTGATGGTCGGCCTGTTTCTGCTAGCGCTCGTGCTGCCAACTGTTGGCTCAGGCGCGCCTGCTGCCGCTCAGGATAGTGTTCAAACGATCACCCTGCTGGAGACGAGCGACTTACACGGCAACCTGATTGCCTGGGACTACTACGCCAATCGATCGGCCGAGTGGAGCCTTTCCAAAGTCGCCACCCTGATTCGCCAGGAGCGCGCCATCGACCCGGATCTGATGTTGCTTGATGCCGGCGATACTATTCAGGGGACTCCACTGACCTACTACTACAATGTTGTCGATACCAGCGCCCCCCATCCGATGGCAGCGACGATGAACGCGCTCAAGTATGATATGAGCGCGCTGGGCAATCATGAGTTTAACTACGGATTGCCAACCCTCGATCGCTTCCGCAAAGAGGCTACGTTCCCAATTCTTTCGGCCAACACCCGCAACACCGATGGCAGCGAGGCCTTTGGTGGCTACATCATTAAGGATGTGAAGGGTGTGAAAGTTGGCATCCTGGCCATGACCACCCCGGCGATCCCGAACTGGGAGAAGCCCGCCAACATCGTCGGGCTGCGCTTCGACGATCCGATCGAGACGGCCAAGCAGTATGTGCCCAGGATGAGGGCTGAGGGCGCCGATGTGGTGGTGGTCCTCCAGCATATCGGCTGGGAGCGCATCCCCAGGGATAGCGCCAAACCCGAGGCCTGGCTGACCGACCCGGACACCTGGCAGGATGCCGGCTCGCTGCCGGGCGAGAATACCACCATTCGGCTGGCCAAAGAGGTGCCCGGCATTGATGTTGTGCTCTCCGGCCACTCACACCTTGATGTCCCGAAGGCCATCATCAATGGCGTCTTGATTAGCGAGCCCTCGTACTGGGGCCGGGTGCTGGGCAAAATTACCATCCAGGTTGAGAACAAAGATGGCACATGGCAGGTGGTCGGCAAGGACTCGACCACGCTCAAAGTTACCAATGTTGCCGCCGACCCGGAGATCGTCAGCATCGCCCAGCCCTACCACGACCAGACGCTGGCCTATATCAACACCCCGATTGGCACCTCGCTGGGCGAGTTTCCCGGTGGCCCGAAGGCGCGCTACACCGATGGCCCGCTGGGCGACCTGATCAACACAGTGCAAAGCGAGGCCGCCGCTGCCGCCGGCTACCCGGTCGATGTGTCGCTCGCCGCGATCTTCACCGACCCCGGCATGATTCCCAGCGGCGAGGTGACGATTCGCGATGCCTACAGCGTGTATATCTACGACAATACGCTGTATGTGATGGAGATCACCGGTGGTATTCTGCGCCGGGCGCTGGAAAAAAATGCCGAGTACTTCAAACAGCTCGACCCGGCCGCTCTGCCCGCCGATCCCAAGGGCGTGATCACCGACAATGCCCGCGACTACAACTGGGATCTGTACACCGGGGTCGACTATACGCTTGATCTGACCAGGCCCGCCGGCCAGCGGGTCACCAGGCTACAGATTGCTGGCCAGGATGTGACCGCCGAGCAGCCGCTGCGGATTGCGATCAACAACTATCGCGCCAGCGGTGGTGGCGGCTTCGCGATGTTCCGCGAGGGCAAGATTCTCTGGCAATCGACCAATGAGGTGCGCGACCTGATGGCGGACTACGTGCGCAGCAAAGGCACGCTCGATCCTGCGGCAATCAATCGGGCCAACTTCACGCTGGTGCCCGACCTGTACGCTCACTACTACGGCGGCGCCCAGCCGGCCCCGGCGCCAACCGCCGTGCCGCCAACTGCCGTGCCACCAGCCGGCGGCCAGCCTGGCTCGCTGCCAGACACCGGCGTGCCGGCCACACTGCCGAACACCAGCGCCCCGGCCAGCCGCCTGCCTGGGCTTGGCTGGCTTGTCGGCGCCGCCGGGATGATTGGGCTTAGCCTGCTGCTGGTGCGGAGGCGCGCCACCAGCCGCTAAACAACGCACCGGCTCATTAGGAAGGACAGCCAGATGGCAGCTGTCCTTCCGGCTTTAAAGTAGCAAAAATGTGCTACACTGCAGCAACATGATACAGTGAAAGGAACGCGCCAATGAGCGATGTCAATGAGGAATGGGTCGAGAAATTAGGGGCGATTCAGGAGCAGCTTAGCTCCTTGTATGCCGAGATCGAGTCCCTGCGCGGCGAGCTGAAGACGGCTGGCCGTAAAGCCGATTTTCAGGCGTTCAATGAGCCGCTGGAACGGATGGCCCGCTATGGCCGGCTCTTCAGCGATATCCACCTGAGCTGGACCGAGCCGCGCGACTAGCCGGGCCGCCAGACGCCGCCAGATGTGGGTATACATCTGGCGGCGTCTGGCGTTGGCAGCGGGGAAATTAGGGCGTGATCTCAATCCGATAGGTGGCCTGATCGCCCTCAACCTGAATATAGTAGTCCTGGTCGCCCTCGACCGTCAGCGTGCCCTCCTCGTCAGGGCCGTTGGACCGAATGTTCGGGCCATAGTTGCGGTCGTTATCAAAGATCTGGATATTGACCGAGCCGGTGCCGCTCAGCACGACAACCTTGACATTGCGGCCCAGCGACCCGCGAACTTTGTAGATATCGTACTGATCTTCATTGCCCAGGCCGCCGCTGAAGGTTGCGGCGCTGACAGGCAAGGCCTTATCGTACTCGACGTAGCCAGCTGCATCCTTCTTGCTATCAGCATCGTTTTGCGGCATAAACGCCACGCTGAGCGTATAGGAGCCCTCGCCGCCAACCTGGATAAACCAGCGCCCGCCATCCTCAAGCGGTAGCACTCGGCCGACCACCGCCGGATCGTTTTCGTTGATCGAGGCGCTATCCATATAGTTGCGCTCATTGTCAAAGGTTTGCAGATCCAGCGTGCCACGCTCGGTTTTGAGCGAGACCGTCAGGGTGCCGCCATCTTTGGGCAGATCAATCGCGTAGAGATCGTAGCGGTCGTTGTCGCCAAGCTCGCCCTGGTGTTCACCAAGCTTGATGGCGGGCGCATCGGAGTACTCAACGTAGTCAGCCGCATCGCCGCCGCTCTTGCCATCGTCCTGGGGGGTAAACGCGATCTTCAGGGCGTACTCGCCCTCGCCATCGACCCGCACATACCAGCGCCCGCCAGACTTGACTGGAATCAGGCGGCTGGTTGTGGCAGGCTCGGCGGCTGAAGCGCTGCCGGCATCGATATAGTTCTGCTCGTTATCGAAGGTTTGCAGCGAAAGGTCGCCCCGCTTTGTGCTTAGATCAATGCTGAAGCGGCCGCCCTTTTTAGGCAGCTCGACGGCATAGAGATCGGCTCTATCCCCATCACCAACCACGCCGGTATACGCCCCAGCTGCGATCAGCTTGGCCTCATCGAAAGCGCCATCGGCGGGAGCATCGCCACCGGTTTCGGCATCATTTTGTTTGAGCGCGACGCCGGCCAGCGTAAACGTTGCCTCACCAGACACCGCCCAGTACACCGGGCCACCGTTGGGAGCCCCGAAGGCATAGCCCATGCCAAGCGTCTCGCCAGGGCCGATACTTCCCTGGCTAATATAGCGCTCTTCTTTATCGAAAAAGTTAACCATGATAGCGCTGGGCGAGGTTTTATCCACGCTCAAGGTGCTGGTAACCACCCCACCAACGGGCACCTCAAGCTTGTAGTAGAACGTCGACTCCTTGACGCTGGCGGTCATCTTGCCATCGAGGAGCAGGGCCGTGGCAAAGCTAGTATTGGTGGCATTTGCCGCCACCGTGGCCACGGTATTGTCGGGCGTGCTGGTGGCAGCGGCGGCATTGGTTTGTCCGGCGGCAATCGTGGCGGCAACCGAGGTTGCCACAGCAGCATCATTGCTGGCGGGGACCGGCGTGGGCTGCGCTGCGCCGCCACAGGCCACCAGAACCAGGCCAACAATTAGCATCGTTAAAAAGCGTCGCATCAGGTACTCCTTTGAGTATACGCCGGACAGTTTCCTTCTCCGGCAAAGACTATGATTCTTCCTTCGTCCCACCCTCACTCATTCCCAGAATGTTGTACCCGGCATCAACATAGACCACTTCACCGGTCACGCCGCCGCCGAGATACGAGCAGAGCCATAGTGCGCTATTGCCAACGTCTTCAATCGTCACATTCCGGCGCAGCGGGGCCAGATCGGCGAAGCTGCGATAGAGCTTGCGGAAATCACCAATCCCGGCCGCCGACAGCGTGCGGATCGGCCCGGCGCTAATCGCATTGACCCGAAAGCCCTGTGGGCCAATATCGGCGGCCAGATAGCGGACCGTGGCCTCCAGAGCAGCCTTGGCCACACCCATGACGTTGTAGTTTTGCACCACCTTCTCCGCGCCGTAGTAGCTCAAGGTTAGCACCGCGGCAGCGGGGTTGAAGAGTGGCAGCGCGGCGCGGGTCAGCGCGACCAGCGAGTAGGCGCTGATATCCATGGCCGTGGCCCAGCCAGCCCGGCTGGTATCCAAAAAGCGGCCAGTGAGATCTTCACGGCGCGCATAGGCGACGGCATGAACCAGAATATCAAAGCTGCCGAACGCGCTGCGCACCTTGGCAAATAGCTGCTCAATCGACTCATCGCTGCTGACATCACACAGCTCAACGAAGGTTGCGCCGACCTGCGCCGCCAGTGGCCGAACCCGGCGCTCCAGCGCCTCGCCGGCATATGAGAAGGCCAGCTCAGCGCCCTGCGCATGCAGGGCCTGGGCGATGCCCCAGGCGATTGAGTGATCGTTGGCAACTCCAAAAATCAAGGCTTTTTTGCCATCTAACAGTCCCATTGTTGCTCCTGTACTTTCTAGGTGGGATTCACCCATAGATGAAATCGACAATCGACTGCTCAAGCAACAACACGGCTACTCTAGCAGGTATGGATGGACAAAATCTGACAAAACTTGTCAGTTGAATGAAGCCGGATGGGGCGATCAGTCGGCTGGCGGCGCGATCACCGTCAGATCATCGAGCTCGGGGTCACAGTTGCCCTCAAGCTGATGGCAGGCCCAATCCAGGCTGCTGGGAAGATTCTCGTCGCAGTAGCGCCATGAGTGACCACCGGGATGTTCGCGGTAGATATGAGGAATGTTGTGGTTTTGCAGGGTGCGATGAAAGGCCCGATTTTCATCAACCAGAAAGTCATCAATCCCACAGTCCATATGGATGCGGGGCAGCGGACCATCGGTGTATTCGATCAGCTGAAATAGATCGTGTTCGCGCCGCACAGCGCTGCCCAGCGGGCCAAAAACCCCAACATTGGGCGGATCTTCAACCCAGCGCGGGGCGCCGATCGCTCCGCTATGGCTAAACGCCGCCGCCCAGACCTGCCGATAGCGCAGGGCCAGCATCAGCGCGCCGTAGCCACCCATCGAGATGCCACCGATCGCCCGGCTGGCGCGGGTGCCAAGCGTGGCATAGTGGCTGTCTATAAATGTGCGGAGATCATCTGCGACAAAATCTTCCACCCGCTGCCCATCAACCGTGTTGATATAAAATGAGCGACCGCATTGTGGCATCACCACAATCAGCCGCAGCTCAGAAACATAGCGCCGGAGATTGGTATAATCAAGCCAGCACATAAATGTATCCGATAATCCGTGCAGCAGGGTCAATACAGCATAGCGCCGATTACTGATTGCGTGATCAGGGGGTAGCAACACCGCCACAGGTACGTTTGTACCAAGCGCAGGACTCGGACACGATACCACCTGAAGTACGTGCATGTAGAGTCTAAACCTCCATCGCCAGACTAGGAGTACATCAGGTACCAGCATACCGCGCTGTCTACAGACCGTCAACTGGATGCGGGCGGCCACCCAGGGTTGATACGTTCTCGATTCTAAACACGCCTGAGGTATTTTCAATACGCTCGATCTATCCACAAACTAAATTTTAGGCGGAGGGATGAAAGGGAGGCGAATCACAGGAAACCGATGGCTGAAGTGAGAACGCATCAGCCCTAGGCGGCAACCTGGTGCCCACCAGTCAGAATCTGTAATTCCAATCGCCGTTCACCAAATCGCTAATAAGGAGGGTTTATGCGGAAAGCAGCGGACTTGCTCAAGAAGCTGATCGTGCAGGTTGATACCGGCAATATTATTGGCAATGTGGTTGATCTGCTGATCGACCCCGATGAAAGTCGGCTGGTCGCGGTGCTGACCGTGACCCCGCGCTGGCTCCGTGAGCCGGCCCTGATCCCGTGGGAGCAGATTATCGTCTCAAGCGGCGATGTGATCCTGGTTCAGGCTGATACCGAGCCGATTCACGCCAGCGCCAAGCCCCGGCTCCAGCAGCTGCTGGAGCGCAAAATCCACGTCAGCGGGACCCCGGTGCTGACCAGAAGTGGGGCGAAAGTCGGCACCGTCGGGGCGCTGATGATCAACGATCACGGGCAGATTCTGGGCTATGTGGTGAACAGCGGGTTTCTCGGCAGCGAGCGCCAGTTTGTGGCCGCCGAGAGTGTCGAGGCGCTGGGCGCCGATGCCCTGATTATCCTCGAGGGCTCGGCCCATGATACGCTGCCAGTCAGCGCCAGCGAGGCCGAGGAGCGAAAACGTTCGATTGTGCTGCCGCTGACCGGTACCCGCCTGCTGGTCGATCCGCACGGCGGCGAGCATCTCGCCGCCAGCGCGGTCGCCGCTGCCGTCGATATCATCCCGCCGCCGCCCGAGGCCGCGTCTGCCAGCATGGCCCCGGAGCCTGCCAGCATGGCCGCCCCGGAGCCTGCGCCCGCGGCGGACGGGCTGGCCGAGGTCCCACCGGTGGCGGTTGGCACAACCCGCAAGCTCACCACTGCCGAAATCGATGCGATTCTCCGGGGCGACCGCACCATGCCCGACGACGTTAAGACCGATTTTGAATGAGGATGCACCCTTGAGCCTCTTGGACACAACCTGTAGCACCATTCAACCGCTTGATCCAGCCGCGATGGACCAGGCTCGCCAGCACCAGGATCGGCTGACCAAGCCGCAGGGCGCCCTGGGCGATCTGGAACAGATTGCCATTCAGCTGGCCGGCATCACCGGTATGCTCGCGCCGCCGCTCCGCCGCCCGACACTTGTGGTGGTCGCCGCCGACCACGGCGTCGCCGCCGAGGGGGTCAGCGCCTATCCGGCCAGTGTCACCGCCCAGATGGTCGCGAACTTTCTGGCTGGTGGCGCCGCCATCAACGTGCTGGCTCGCCAGGCGAACGCCGACGTGCTGATAGTCGATGCCGGGGTCCAGACGCCGATTATCAGCGACTCGCCGCTGTTTCGCGCCGAACGGCTTGGCCCAGGCACGGCCAACCTGCTCCACGGCCCGGCAATGTCGTCGGCCAGCGCCAGCGAATCGATCGAGCGCGGCATCCGCATCGCCTTCGATCTGGTCGCCAGCGGCGTTGAGCTGATCGCGCTCGGTGAGATGGGCATCGCCAATACCACCGCCGCCGCCTGCATGACCGCGGCGCTGACTGAAAACCCAGCCAGCCTGGTCACCGGGCCAGGCACCGGGATCAGCCTGGAGCAGGTTGGGCACAAAATCAGCGTGATCGAGCGGGCGATCGCGCGCATTCCAGCCCACCCTGCTGCCCTCACTGTGTTGAGCGAGGTTGGTGGCTTTGAGATTGGGATGCTGGCCGGGATCGTCCTGGGAGCGGCCGTGCGGCGCACTCCAGTGGTGATCGATGGCTTCATCACCCTGGCGGCGGCGCTGCTGGCCCAGCGGCTGTGTCCCGGCGCAATCCACTACTGTATCGCCGCCCACTGTGGCAGCGAGCCCGGCAACCAGATCGCCCTGGATCAGCTCAATCTGCGCCCGCTGCTGCGGCTGAATCTGCGCCTGGGCGAGGGCAGCGGCGCCGCCTTAGCCATTCCACTGATCCGGGCCGCCGCCAGAATCCTCGGTGAGATGGCGACGTTTGGCAGCGCTGGCGTTGATGTGGCGCTGAAGATTGAACCAATATTCGCTGCTGGGAGTTAAAGAACCGTAATGCTACGTGATTTTAAGGATATGCTGAATGATTGATACCGCCAGGGATCTCCAGCTCGCCGAGGAGTGGAGCAATGGCCTGCGGGCCCATATTGGCCAGGTGATTGTCGGCAAGGACCGGGTGGTTGAGCTGGCGCTGGTGGCGCTGCTCTGCGAGGGCCACGTTCTGCTGGAGGATGTGCCGGGCGTTGGCAAAACCACCCTGATTCGGGCGCTGGCCCAGTCGCTGGACTGCACGTTTCGGCGGATTCAGTTTACCCCCGACCTGCTGCCGACCGATGTCACCGGCCTGTCGTTCTTCAACCAGAAACACAGCGAGTTTGAATTTCGCGCCGGGCCGATTTTCACCAATCTGCTGCTGGCCGATGAGATCAATCGCGCCACACCGCGCACCCAGTCGGCGCTGCTGGAGGCGATGCAGGAGCGGACTGTCACCCTCGATGGCGAGACCCATCTGCTGCCACGGCCATTTCTGGTGCTGGCGACCCAGAACCCGGTCGAGCTGGCGGGAACCTTTCCGCTGCCGGAGGCGCAGCTGGATCGCTTTCTGCTGCGGATCGAGCTGGGCTATCCCAGCGCGGCCGAGGAAGAGCAGATTGTGCTCCGCTTTGCGGCCAAGAATCCGCTCGATACCCTGCTGGCCCACAGCGATACGGCCATGCTGGCGACC
This sequence comes from Herpetosiphonaceae bacterium, assembly GCA_013813565.1. GTDB lineage: Bacteria > Chloroflexota > Chloroflexia > Chloroflexales > Herpetosiphonaceae > JACCRK01. The sequence continues at coordinate 9,434 of JACCRK010000181.1, read as the reverse complement.
ATGACCGCCCAGCGGCAAAACGTTATGTTGAGCGAGGCTGTGCGCCAGTATGCCATCACGATTGTGCGAGCCACCCGCAGCCACCCCGATGTCGAGCTTGGCGCCAGCCCCCGTGGCTCGCTGGCGCTGAATCAGACCGCGCAGGCGCTGGCGTTTCTGCGTGGTCGTGAGTTTGTGCTTCCCGACGACATCAAAGAGCTGGTCCCGGTAGTGCTTGGCCATCGCCTGATCTTGAATGCCGAGGCCCGCCTCCACGGCCGCAGCGCCGAGACGATCCTGCAGGATATCCTACGCAGCGTTCCGGTCCCAGTCGAAAATATATAGGCGGGATTGATCGATGCTCTCAAAACGGTTTATTGAAGGGCTGATTCTTGTCCTCATCGCCAGCCTGCTGCTGCAGCAGTGGGTGATTGGGCTGCTGTGTATGCTGACCCTGGTGCCACTGGCGGCGGCCAAGATCTGGCAGCGCTGGGCTTTGCACGCGCTGATCTACGAGCGCAATCTGAGCGAGCATCACGTGTTTCCCGATAGCGAGATCGAAATGACCACCAGGATCACCAACCGCAAGCTGCTGCCGCTGGTGCGCCTCGATCTAGCCGATACGATTCCCGACGGGCTGGAGATTATTGGCGTCAAGCTGTTCGCGGTGCGCAGCATTGGGTCGCGCGCCCTGCTGCGCTCGCTGAGCCTGGGCTGGTACGAGGCCGTAACGCGCCGCTATCAGGTGCGCTGCATGCAGCGGGGCGCCTACCAGCTTGGCCCGGTGAGGCTGGAGTCAGGCGACCCGTTTGGCTTTTTCCGCCAGGAGCGCGAGCAGCGCACCTTGAGCCAGCTGGTCGTCTACCCGCGCCTGCTGCCGCCGCAGGAGCTTGGCTTCGAGATGCGCCAGCTGCTGGGCGATATCCGGGCGCAGAACCGTCTGCTGGCCGACCCATCCCGCACCGTTGGCGTGCGCGACTACCATCGCGAAGATCCGCTGAAAAGCATCCACTGGAATGCCACCGCCCGCCGCGGCATGCTGCAGACACGGGTGTACGAGCCAACCACGGCCCTGGATATTATGTGTTTTCTCGATCCCAGCACCTACAGCTACATCTGGGAGGGCATCGATCCGGTCGAGGGCGAGCGGCTGATCAGCATGGCGGCGACGATCTGCAAGGCGCTGATCGGCGCGGGCCATAGCGTGGGGCTGTGGACCAATGCGGTGACAGCTGGCGGCGGCGGCACCGTGCGAGTCGCATCAGCCCACAGCCCGCAGCAGCTTGGGCGAATCCTGGAAACCCTGGCTCGCCTGCGCCTCTACACCGGGCCAGCAATGGCGCACCTGCTGGCCTCGGCGCGCTCGATGATCGCCAGCGGCGCCACCGTGGTGCTAATCAGCGCCCAGGCGAACACGGCGACGCGGGCGGGGCTGCTGCGCCTGAGGAGCGCGGGCCATCCCGTGGTCTGGATCAGCCTGGGCGCTGAAAAGCCGGTGCTGCCCGGCGCCACGGTGTACCATATTCCGCCAGCACGGAAGGAGACCCAATGAGACGTTGGCTGCTGCCGATCAGCCTGGCCACAATGTACGTCTGCCTGGCCAGCCTAACGGTGTTTATCTTTGGGGCCATCGGCGACCCGGTCCGGCAGCCAACCCGCTGGCCAGCCATGGCGTTCGTGGCGCTGGTAACCCTGCTGACCAGACGGGCTGTGGCGCGCCTGACCGCTGGCGGCGGCAGCATGCTCGTGCCGCTGGTCAGCCTGGCGACGGTGGCGCTGATGCTCAAATCGTTGATTGGCGGTGGCCTAAGCCCATTCAGCGGCTGGGGCAGCTTCCTGCCCGACAATATGCCGATTGCCCAGGAGCTGCTCTTCAGCACCACGGCTCTGCTGCTGCTGGTCGGCCGGATCCTGATCGTGGATACCTATGGGCCGAGCGAGGTGGCCAGCTTTTTTCGCAGCAGCTTGATCTATCTCGTGGTGATTTTGCCGGTCCCGGTGTTTTTTTTCAATGTGAGCTATGCCAACAGCGCGCTGCTCAACACGCTGGCCGGCCACATTATCGTCTTTATGGCCACTGCGCTCCTGGCACTGATGCTCAGCAACAGCCTCGGCCACGAGACCGCCGGCTCGCAGCGCTGGCTGGTCAGCGGCGGAATCCCAGTTGTCGGGCTGATTGGCGGCAGTTTGCTCCTGACCGCCTTGTTTTCAAGCGATATGCGGGCGCTGCTATTTAGCGGCCTGAGGGGAATTTCGGGCGTTGTCGCCACGATCTTTGGCGCCGTCGCCCTGGTGATCGGCACAATCGTCACTGTGTTGATTGATTGGGTCAGCGGGGAGCCGCAGCAGCCTGCGGAGATGGTTCCAGCCGACCCTCGCACCACGGCCGCGGACGATCTCAATCGGCTAGTAGAAGACATGGGGCGGTCCCAGCCCGTCGATGCAGCCCCGCTGTTTGAGCTGATCGGCCGAACAATCACCGGCCTGCTGCTGCTGCTACTGGTGTGGCTGGTCGTGCGCTGGGGTCTGCGCTACTGGCGCAACCAACAGCAGGCCAGGGCCAGCGCCGAGGAGCGCACCTCGGTCTGGTCGTGGGCGCAGGCCAGGCAGGATCTGAATAACCTCTGGCGGGGCTGGCTGAAGAGTCTGGGGCGGAGCAGGGCCGGCGATGAGCTAGCGGGAGATACGCCGGCCCTGCGGATTCGGCGGGCCTATCGGCGCCTGCTTGAGCTGGGGGTGCAGGCTGAAAAAGCGCGTAGTGTCGATCAGACGGCGCGGGAGTATGGTGGCGCGGCGAACAGCTTTGTCCCGGCGGCAACGGCGAGCATCAGTCAGCTCACCACAACCTATGAGGCGGCGCGCTATGCCGAGGTGGCCAGCGGCGCTGAGGCCGCCGCCGCTGAGGCCGCACTGGCCGAGATTGAGGCCCAAGCCCGGCCAGCGCAGCAGCGCTAAACGGCCGCTAGTCGGCGCTGGATCTGGAATCCCAGCCCACGATCTCCCAGTCATCGAAGTAGGTCCACTGCGGCGCCAAAGGCCCGGTGCTGACGACGGTTGCCAGCGCCGGATAGCGCTCGGAGCAGGCGGTGAGCCAGCGCGCCCAGATCTGCTGGTGCTCCCTATCCAGCTCGTCCCACCCCTCAAGCAAAAATAGCCACATCCCGGCGGCGAGCGAGCGCTTAATCATCAGCTCATTATGCTCAAATCCCAGCCCACTCAATTCACGTTGAATAATGTCAAACGGCGGCGTCGTCGGTGGCTCGTTGGCCGGGAGATGATACAGGAAGGGCAGGCGCGTCTGCGGCAGCGCAATGCCGTGCGCCCACTGCAGGCAGAGCTGGCGCATAATCAGCGCGCGCCCCGACGAGGGCCCGCTGATCAGGCGGATGCGGGGTGACGACTCGAGCGCGACCAGCAGCGACACAGCCGGGCCGCCAGCCGCTGGCTGCACCGTAATCGGCAGACGCTGTAGATGCGGCAGGAGCGTGGCTGAGCGCGCCAGCACATTGCCCTCAAGTAGGTGCTGGCGATAGCGCCGCACATCACGGTGTTCGCGGAGACGGGGTAAAAATGGCAAGCGCGGTTGAGTTAGCGCCATAGCAGATCCTCCAGAATTTCGTATTCGGAGGCTACTGCTACGACCGCCGCCCGTACAAGCATGCAAGGTTACACCCAGATGACAGATGGCCGCTTGGGACTGGTGTAGCCGCACAAATCCATCACCGTCAGGCGCTTACCAAAAGGAGCTAGCCGACAATGCCGAATCATGCGATGGACGCGACAATCGTTGAACAGCTCACCTCAGTGCTGGAGGACCTGGAGCAGGATCATGCATTGCTCGACCAAGAACGCTTCATCGAGCGCGCCCAAGCCTTAGACGAGATCGATTTCCAGCTCATCCACGGGCTGCCGCCGCTCATGGCTGGCAGCGATAGCCGATCGGCGCTGCTCACTGCCCTGCTGGAGCGAGCGCGGCGGCTTCAAACCTCGCTGGAGCGCATCGACCAGGAGCTGATCGCCGAGCTGCGAGCGGGAATTCGCAGCGCTGCCTTTTCGCGAGCGGAGCTGGCTCAGCGCATCCAGCGGTATGCTGGAACAGATTCAGCCAGATCTGGCGGCCTGATCTCATATGCGTATGTTGATGATTTTGTGAACGCCCTGCTGGGGTTTACCAGCAGCGAGATCGAGGCTGAGGTTGCGCGAAAGCCAGATATGGTCTTTTTTCAAGCCACACCGGTCAGATACATCCTGGACATGATCGCCCGAGCGCAGATCTCTGATCGCGACGTGTTTTTCGATCTTGGCTGTGGTCTGGGCCGGGTATTGGTGCTCGTCGCCCTGCTGACTGGCGCGGCGTCGGTCGGCGTGGAGGTCGAGCCGGCCTATGGTGGCTACGCGCAGCTATGTGCTGAGGAGCTGGGGATCACTACGATTCAAATCCAGAACACCGATGCGCGCGTGGCAACCTACACGGACGGCAGCGTTTTCTTTATGTATCACCCTTTTACCGGCGAGATTTTGGAGCAGGTGCTGCAGCGCCTCAGAGCCCACGCCGAGGGCCGCCGGATCAGGCTGTGTACGCTCGGGCGCTGCACGCTCACCGTGGCCCGGCAGGATTGGCTTGAGCTGATCGGCCCTGGCGAGTGTAATGCCTTTCAGCTGGCGGTGTTTGTTAGCAAGGAGGGGTTAGAGGTTAGGGGTTAGGGGTTGGAAAGCCGGCAACAAAAAAACACCCGCGGGTGCGAGTGTTTTGGTGGCGGGAAGGGTGGGATTCGAACCCACGAGGGTTTTTACACCCTGCCGCATTTCGAGGGCGGTACATTCAACCGGACTCTGCCACCTTCCCGTGGCGCTGTATTTAAATAGAGTGGCGACTCCGGGGCGACTTGAACGCCCGACCTCTTCCTCCGCAGGGAAGCGCTCTATCCACTGAGCTACGGAGTCGCGTTTACGACCTCGGGGAGTATAGCATAGGCGTAGGCTTTTAGCAAATGAGATGAAGGCGCAACCACGGGCATGTGCGTTCTCCCATGATTCGTTGGTTCCTTTTGATTCGCCACCCCTATCCCCTCCGCCGGAGGGGTTGTAGGAGGTTTTCATCCCCCTACAACCCCCTAAAGTGAGTTTATGGATGGATCGTGCCTGGTGGATATATCCCCACGAGCGTTGAGAATCGAGAGCGCATAGGCTCTGAAGCTGGAGTCAGGGCGTGAACAATGTTTGCCACGGGAGATTGAATTTCAGCATCGGAGCAGCTAGGCCCGCAGGCGGCGGGGCATGACGCGGCGGACGGCACCGAGGTTGTCGAGCGCAAAGGCCCCGCCGCCAGTCAGCACCAGCGCCAGGCTGGCAGCCGCCAGCAGCAGCACAAATTCGTAGCCGCCGTTCGCGGCAAAGAAACCGCTGCTCAGGTGGACCATGAACAGCGCCGCCAGCATATCGATCGCCAGCGGCACCGCCACCAGGCGGGTCATAAACCCGAGGATGAGCGCCAGGCCGCCAAGCAGCTCAACGGCGATCGCCAGGGCCGCCGCGATTTCCGGCAGCGGCACACCCATCCCGGTGAACGCCCCGGTGGTGCCCTCGTAGCCAAACGTGAACAGCTTCTGCCAGCCGTGGACAAAAAAGATGATGCCAGTCACAATCCGAAGCAGGGCGATGCCCCACTGAGGCTGCTGAATTTTCATGGAATTTACCTCAACTACACAGCCTGCTTCAGGCGCGGCTGCAAAAAATTAATTATTTTCACTATAGCGGGCAGGCGTCCTCAGGACTGTCCCGCCGCCTGTCCTTTTGAGAATCAGCGAAAAAAAGATCAACATTAATAAACGTAAATTTGTGATTGACAAAATTTCATCCACCTGCTATGCTTCGCCCCAATGAATTTTCGGAGAGTTTTTCGATGTTTGGTTGTTTAATACAACTCAATAGCAAAAAGCGCAATGCAAAGAAGCAGACCCGCGGGTCTGGTATTTTGCGTTTGCCCTAAACTCTCACCCTACAAACGCAGACACCTGACCCGCCGTACACACGGCGGGTTTTTTATTGCCAGCGACACTCACGTAAAGGAATAATCCTATGAAAAAGCTCAAATCGGCCCTGTGCCTCAAGCACACCCTCAAACCAGCGGCTGTCCGCCCTGAACTATATGTCGGCTTATGCTTGAGGAGTATGCGCCATGGCGTTCCACCGCTTTCACATCGTTGACACCACCCTGCGCGAAGGTGAGCAGTGGGCCAACGCTCACTTCACCAGCGCCCAGCGGGCGGCGATCGCCACCCAGCTCGATCAATTCGGCGTTGAATATCTTGAACTGACCTCTCCCTGTGCCTCTCCGCAAAGTGCCAGCGACCTGCGCACCATTGCGGCGCTTCCCCTCCAAAATGCCCGTGTGCTGACCCACACCCGCTGCCATCTGCCCGATGTGCGCCTGGCCGCCGACTGCGGCGTCGCCGGCGTCAATGTCCTGTTTGGCACCTCGCCGCAGCTGCGCGAGTGGAGCCACGGACGCTCGCTTGAGCAAATCCTCGATCAAGCTATTCCCGTCATTCGCTTGCTGCGCGACCGCAACCTTGAGGTGCGCTTCTCGTGCGAGGACGCCTTTCGCACGCCCCTACCCGACCTGCTGCGCATCTATCAGGCCGTCGATCTGCTCGGCGTCGACCGCATCGGGATCGCCGACACGGTGGGCATCGCCACGCCGCGCGAGGTTGAGCGGGTTGTCGGGGCCGTGCGCAACGCCGTGCGCTGCGACATCGAGTTTCACGGCCATAACGACGGCGGCTGCGCGGTCGCCAACACCTACGCGGCGCTTGAGGCTGGCGCAACCCACCTCAACACCACCGTGCTGGGCATCGGCGAGCGCAACGGGATCGCGGCGCTCAGTGGGCTGATCGCCCGACTGTATCTGACTGATCCGAGCAGCGTCGAGCGCTACAGCCTGCAGCGGCTGGCCGAGCTTGACCACAGTGTCGCGGCGATGCTGGGGATTGCGGTGCCGTTCAACGCCTGCATCACTAGCGCGACGGCGTTCGCTCACAAGGCCGGGCTGCACACCAAGGCGGTGCTGGCCAACCCAGCCAGCTACGAGGCGATCGATCCGGCCGCGTTTGGCCGCGAGCGCGATGTGCTGATCGGCCACCGGCTGACCGGGCGCCACGCGCTGCAGTCCCGCGCCCGTGCGCTGGGCCTGGCGCTGAGCGACACCACGATCGGCAAGATCGCCAGCCAGCTGAAAAATCAGGCCGATGATCGGCCGCTGACGCTGGCCGAGGTCGATGGGCTGCTCCGCGATGGGGCGCTTCAGGCGGCGTAGCAGCTGGTAGCTGGTAGCTGGCAGCTAGTGAGTTGGGCTATCGGGATCGAGACATAAAAGGGTCGACAGATTTTCAAGCGAACCGCACTAGCTGCTAGCTGCTGGCTACTAACGGGCATTTTCAAAGCGAATCATACTAGCTACTAGCTGCCAGCTATTAGCTACTACCTTGAGGACACTATGGGTCAGACATTTGCCGAACAGATTTTGAGCCGCGCCGCTGGGCGCACCGTTAGCGCTGGGGAGATGGTGGTTGTCGATGTAGATCTGGTGATGATGCACGACAGCCTATCGCCAAGCATTATCGAAACCCTGCACACTGAGCTGGGCGCCGAGCGGGTCTGGGACCGCGACCGGGTGGCGGTGGTGATCGACCACGTTGCCCCCGCCGCCACCGTGCGCCAGGCCGAGCAGCAGCAGCAGGTCCGGCGCTGGGTTGCGGCGCAGAACATCACCCACCTGTTTGATGTCGGGCGGGGAATCTCGCACCCGGTGCTGATCGAAGAGGGCCTCGTGCAGCCCGGCATGCTGGTGGTCGGCAGCGACTCGCACAGCACCGGCTACGGCGCGGTCACCGCGTTTGGCAGCGGCATGGGCACGACCGATATCGCCCTGGCGCTGGCGACCGGCCAGACCTGGCTGCGGGTGCCGGAGACCGTGCGGGTCCAGGCCCAGGGGCGCTTCCAGCCCGGCGTCAGCAGCAAGGATCTGGGGCTGTGGGCCACTCGCACGCTCCGCGCCGATGGCGCAACCTACGCCAGCGTCGAGTGGCACGGCGTGCCGTTTATGCACTGGACCGACCGCATGACCCTGGCGACGCTGTCGATTGAGGTCGGGGCCAAGGCCGGAATGGTCGCGCCCGCTGGCCTCACCCACAGCGTCCCCGAGTGGCTGCGGGTTGAGGACGAGGCGGTCTACAGCCGCTCGATCGAGTGCGATCTGAGCACGCTCGAGCCGCAGGTCAGCGTGCCGCACACCGTGGATAACGTGTTCGATCTGGGCGATATCGGCCGGATCGCGGTCGATGTGGTCTATCTGGGCACCTGCACCAACGGCCACCACGCCGATATGGTCGCCGCCGCCAACATTTTGCGCGGGCGCCGCCTGGCCAAAGGCATGCGCATGATCGTCGTGCCGGCCTCGAGCGAGAGCCTGGCCCAGGCCGCCGCCGATGGCACGCTGAATATCCTGCTCCAGGCCGGGGCCACCATCGGCACACCTGGCTGCGGCGCGTGTATCGGCCGCCACATGGGCGTGCTCGCCCCCGACGAGGTCTGTCTGTTCACCGGCAACCGCAACTTCCGCGGCCGGATGGGCAGCCCCAGGGCCAATATCTACCTGGCCTCGCCTGAAGTGGCCGCCGCCACCGCCGTCACCGGGTATATCACGCATCCGGGGGAGTTAGCAGCTAGCAGCTAGCAGCTGGCAGCTAGTGGGTTGGGCTTGGTGTCTGGATAAGAATCACTAGCTACTAGCTACCACTTGGAGAAACATATGCCACGCATTTGGGTTTTTGGAACTGATGTCAACACCGACCAAATTGTGCCTGGGCGGTATGCGCCCTATATGTTGAGCGCCGACGACGATGTGCGCCGCTATGCCTTTGTCGAGGCACGGCCGGAGTTTGCCGGGGCGGTGCAGCCAGGCGATATTCTGGTCGCCGGGCCGAACTTTGGCTGTGGCTCCAGCCGCGAATATGCGCCGCTGGCCCTGAAACGCTCCCAGGTTGGGGCGATTATCGCGCCGCTGTTTGCGCGGATATTCTTCCGCAACGCGCTGAATCTGGGCATTCCCTGCTTCACCGCCGACCTCCGCGAGCAGCTTGCCGATGGCGACGAGGTTTCGTTTGATGTCGCCAGCGGCACGATTGGGCGCGCCGATGGCCAGGCGCTGCACCTGCCAGCACCCGCCGCCTGGATGCGCGAGGTCTGGAATGAGGGCGGGATTGTGCCGTTTTATCGGCGCCACGGACGCTTTCCGTCAACGGGGGCCTGATTGATGACGACGATTTGTTTGATCGCTGGCGATGGCATTGGGGCCGAGGTTGTGCCCGCCGCCCGCCAGGTGCTGGAGGCGCTGCGGCCCGATCTGCGGTTCAGCGAGGCGGCGGCGGGCTGGGCAACGTTTCAGCAGACCGGCA
>JACCRK010000051.1 GCA_013813565.1 Herpetosiphonaceae bacterium | reverse complement strand
CCGTTCGGGGTCATATTGACTGGAAATATGCCCTCGCCTTGGAATTGACGGACCCAGGATTTGACGCCTCAGTGCTCACCGAATTTCGCGCCCGACTCGTGACCAGCGGCACCGAAACCCTCTTGTTGGATACGCTGTTACGCGATTTCCAGGAGCGCGGGTTGCTCAGAGGGCAGGGGAAACAACGGACGGACTCCACGGTGATTCTCGCCGCGATCCGCACCCTTAATCGTCTCGAATTGGTGGGCGAGACGCTGCGCCATGCGCTCAATCGCCTGGCCGTCGTCGCGCCCGAGTGGCTCCATCCGAAGATCCAGCCAGGCTGGGTTGAGCGATATAGCGCACGTATTGATAGCTTTCGCCTGCCGAAAGCGAAAACCGAACGCCAGGCCTTGGCGTCCACGATCGGTGCCGACGGTTTTACACTCCTGAGCCTGATTGCAGCGGCTGATACGCCGTCGATTGTCCGCAACGAACCGGCGGCGCACATGCTGATGCGTGTCTGGATTCAACAATACTATGGACCAGGTGATCCACCCCGATGGCGTACCGACGACGATGCCCCTCCCTCGCCGCTGCTGATTCACTCACCCTATGATGACGAGGCGCACTATAGTATCAAGCGCGGTGAGCCATGGGTTGGCTACAAGGTCCATCTGACCGAGAGTTGTGATGCTGACGCTCCACGGCTCATTACCCATGTCGAAACGACCGCTGCGACGACGCCGGATGATCAACTGCTGCCCGTGATTCATGCTGCCCTGGCCAAAAAAGTGCTGTTGCCCAGCGAGCATGTGGTGGATTGCGGCTATACCAGTTCAGAAATCTTGGTGGAGAGTCCGCAGCAGTATGGAGTGCGGATCATTGGACCGGTGGCGCAGGACCCCAGTTGGCAAGCGCGCGAACAGACCGGCTTTACGAATGGCGCATTTACGCTTGATTGGGAGCGCAAGGTTGCACAGTGTCCCCAGGGCAAAACGAGTCGGAAATGGGCACCAGGGGTTGATGGTAGCGGGCAGGCGGTGATTCAAATTCGGTTTGCCCATAGTGATTGTTTTTCCTGCCCCGTGCGCGACCAATGTACCCGTGCGAAACGTGAACCCCGCACGGTCACCGTCCGCGAGCAGATCTACCATGAAGCCCTGCAAGCCGCCCGGCAACGGCAATCAACGCCTGCATTCAAGAAAGCCTATGCGATTCGGGCCGGGATCGAAAGTACGATCTCACAAGGCGTGCGAGCAGCGGATTTACGCCGAACCCGCTATAGTGGCCTTGCCAAAACGCATCTCCAGCATATCGTGATCGCCGTGGTGCTGAATCTGATCCGCGTCGTGGCATGGTTGGCGAAGCCGCAGTCACCAGCTCAGCGCATCACCCCATTCCAAGCGTTAGCGGCGGCTGGATGAGGGTTCGCCAGCAGAGTCGAACTTGGCTTTAGGCCTAATACTCATGGGCCTCGTAGGAGAAGATCTATGACCATCGATTCACGGTTTTTCAACAATGAGAGCGATCTGGCGCGGCTTGTCGAATTCCTGGGCGCGGCCAACCGCGATGCCAGCAGCTACTGGCACCCCGGCGACCTGATCTGGGCGCTCTACCAGAAGACCACCTTCGATCCGCGCAAGAGCATCCGCCTCTGGGAAGGCGAGGACGGCGAACTGTTCGGCTTCACCATCCACGAGGCGTCCAACCTGGTCATGGCGTTTGTCCATCCCCGCCTGCGCGGCCAGGGCGTCGTCGAAGGCCCGATGTTCGCGTGGGCCACCGCCCATACCCGCGCCTTGCTGGAGCAAAAAGGCGATCCCGAGCCGTCGATCTGGACCAAAGCCCTCAACGGCGACGCCGCGCGGCGCGAGTTCCTCGGCCAGCTGGGCATGGCCCGCGACGACTACCATTACCTGCACATGAGCCGCGAGCTGATCGATCCGCCGCCGGCGCCCGCGCTGCCCGCCGGCTTCACCGTGCGCCACGTCGCCGACGAGTCCGAGTACGAGGCCCGCGTCGACCTGCACCGCGAGGTCTGGCACCCGTCCAAAGTCACCCTTGCGGCCTACCGCGGCCTGCGCGCGGCGCCGATCTACCGGCCCGACCTCGACCTAGTCGCTGTGGCCGAGGCCGGCACCCTCGCCGCCTACTGCATCGCCTGGTTCGATCCGATCAGCCGCACCGGCGAGTTCGAGCCGGTCGGCACCCGGCCGGCCTTCCAGGGCCGCGGCCTGGGCAAGGCCGTGATCTTCGAGGGCCTGCGCCGCTTGCGCGACCTTGGCGCCACGTCGGCGATCGTCTACTCGGTCGGCGACAACGAGGCCTCAAGGCGGCTCTACGAGTCGGTTGGCTTCCAGGTCATCGACCAGGAGCATCTCTACGGCAAGGATCTTTAGGTACCACCTCGCGAGACCCGGAGCGAGGGACGGCGGGAGCACCACAGACACCGCAGTTGAAAGATAGATGCGGGCAACTATGCGTAAAGAGACGACGTATAGTTGGGGTACAAGAGCTATTTGACTAAAATGTGTAATGGTCAACGAGATGTTGCACAGTCACTTCATCATCTCGGTCCACCAAAAGGTGGCAAGAACAAGCGCTGTTCGGGAACTGACTCCTCGTTTTGAACCACACAGAGTGTGCAAAGGGCGTTTGACCATTACATATTTGACTAAAATAGGGTACAAAAGCTATTTAGCAGACAGCGCTATATCATGCTTTACCCCGAGCGGTTCTTTGAATGGCAGACGTATGGACGCGATACACCGATGAAAACGTGGCTTTCGTATGGACGAATGCAGTCCATGGTTCTGCCATCCAATGGGGTTCTGGCGAAACACGGCAAGTATACCCGATCAGGGAGTCTCATATGAGAGGGGTTTTGCCCGTCGCAATGGTCTGAATCCCTGATGATACAGTACAGACTTGTGCTGCCAGCGAGTGTGGGGCGTAATCTAAACTTCGCAGTGGTTCCTGCTAGGGCCTACGCACGCTCACCACACCCGCCGAAGCTACTATTATTATACGAGGGCCTATTAGGCCGAGGTTCCAGCAGGTAAGTGATTCGCCGTGCCTGGGCGCCGATGGTTCGTGCAATGGCTGCATCTAGGCCTTAAGATTTTTGAGGCCACCCCTCTTCGCTCGTCTCAACTGCGACGAAGGAATGAGTCGCACAGTCCTTTCCTGATCTATTTCCACGGGATCAGCTGATTGTTCAACGTTTCTTATTGAGACTCTCTATGGCAAACGCATCGTTAAACCCACGAAACCCTTGACAATTGGCAGAAAAATTGGCGTATTTTGCCACTTTTTGCGTGTCTAGGCTCCGATAATATCTCTTATGGTTGAGCTGGATTTACCCCTTCACTATGGGATAAAACGTTGAAATGCACCGTTTCGGGGGGGTAAGCAAAAAAGGCCATCCTCGACGCCGCGGCGCGACTGCCGGCGGACCAGTTCGCCGCGGCCGCGCTGGGCGCCTGCAAGCTGCGCGACACCCTGGAGCACATCCTGTCCGCCGAGTCGGTCTGGCGCCTGCGCTGGGAGGGGACCGATCCCGCGACAGTGGCGTTCCCCGACTCATTCGCGACCATCGAAGACCTCATCCTGCGCTGGCGGGCCGAGGACCAGCTGCTGGCCGCCTACCTCGACACCCTCAGCGACGCCGACCTGGACGCCGGGCTGACCTTCAGCCGCGGCGAGACCAGGGTGACGCGCACGCTGTGGCACCTGCTGGTCCATGTCGTCAACCATGGCACCCAGCATCGCGCCGAGGCGGCCCTGCTGCTCACCGCGCTGGACTGCTCGCCCGGCGATGTGGATTTCACCGCCTTTATCCGCGCCGAGGAGCGCAAGCGGACCCTGGACGAGGGATAACAGCCACAGGAGGCATGCGGCGGAGAGACATCGCCGCTGGTGGATAGTCGCGTGGAGCGCCGACCGACGGCGTTCCATTTTTTATTGCTATGCGATATCAGAAAAAGCAATGAGAGCGATATCACGCAGCGCTACTCATTAAGTTTTCATAATGTTTGAATCTACTGTTGCGCTATGGTATTATCGGCGAGTAACGCCAACCCCCCTTCTGAGCGAGGAGAAAAAATGCGTCGTTTTAGCCGTACGTTGAATACGCTTGCCCTGTGCATGGTTGTGCTGGCCCTGCTGCCGCAATCCTCGTATGCCAGGCTGTCGGACCTTACACCACCCCAGAGTTCGGCCAGTGTCGCCGCGCAGCAACCCGATTTCCTGGCGCCGCTTGTTGCGGCCAGCATCCCGATCTCGGGGACAATCTCCGACGCGCGGACGGGCTGGACCTTGTACGCCAGGGTTGAGCTAAGCGGCCCGACCACGATCCAGACCTATACCGACAGCGTCAGTGGTTTCTACCGCCTGGATGTGGCGACCGCCGGCACCTATACCTTGAAGGCCTACTCGGTCAGCAGCGGCTATCTGGTCGGCTCGCGCAGCATCAACGTAACGAGCGCCGGCGGCGTGTTTGATCTCCAGCTCCAGGTCGATGCGCGCTCCTGCGTCGCCACCGGCTACCGCCGCGACACGGCTGGCGTATTCGAGCAATTCTCTACGTCCGTGATGCCGGCTGGCTGGAGCGTCGTCGATAACTACACCAATCAGGGTGTCTGGCGCTTTGATAACCCCAAGAACCGCGCCAACCTGACTGGCGGCAGCGGCGGCTTTGCTACGGCCGATAACGATATCTATGGCGGCCTGACGACCCTTGACACCGAGCTGCGATCGCCGGCGTATGATTTCAGCGCTTCGTCCACGGTGACGGTCCAGTTCGACACCGATCTCAAGCGCGATTGGGCGCCATATGGCGGCACGCGCGGCTACATTGATATCAGCATCGACAACGGCGCTACCTGGACCACCGTCCGCCACCTTGGCGAAGCCTACCGCGGGTGGGTCAACGTCGATGTGTCCGACCTGGCGGCTGGGAAATCCCAGGTACGTATGCGCCTGCACTTCATCAGCCACGCCGGCTCGAACTGGTGGCAGGTCGATAACCTCGGCTTCGGGGTGGCGTGCAATCCCCTTGCCGGGCGGCTGGTGGTCGGCCATGTCTACGACGCCAACACCAACGCTGGCGTCAACGGGGCGACCGTGGCGGTCAGCACCACCCACAAAGTGACAACCCTCGCGACGCCGCTCGACCCGCGCACCGATGATGGCTTCTACAGCCTGTTTGTCCCGCAGGCGAGCCAGCCGATCACGGCCAGCGCGCCCTGGGGCTATGCGAGTGATGTCAGGACTCCGCCGGCCGGCGCCGGGACTGTGCGCCAGGACTTCACCTTGCAGGCCGGGCGGCTCGTCCTCCTGCCTCTGACCCTGGCCCAGACCCTCACCATGGGCCTGGAGAGCACGTCCGCGTTCAGCGTTACGAATATTGGCACGCTGCCGGTGAACCTGGCCCTGGATCGCGGGCCGGCGGGCGCGAGCCAGCCCACCGCCGCCTGGGCGCGCACGGCTCCGCTGAGCCTGACTCTGGCGCCGAATGCCAGCCGCGTGGTCACGGTAACGCTGGACGCCGGCGACCCCTCGATTGTTCAGCCGGTCCTCCACACAACCAGGCTGGTCGTGGCCAACAACGATCCTTATCCGACCCTCGCGCTGCCGGTCACCCTGGCGGTGACGCCGCTGGCGGACTGGGGCCTGCTCACCGGCTCAGTCCGATACCTTAGCGTTTGCGAGCAGTCTGGATGGCCGTTCGCCAACGCCCCGCTGACCATCGCCAGCAGCACCGGCATCACGTGGACGACGAGCACCAACCAGTCTGGCCGCTATAGCTGGTGGGCCGATCCCCAGGCCGGCTCCTACAGCGTCAGCGCCAGCTGGTACAACTATGTCCCGCAGACGGCCAGCGGCCTGATCGTCACCGCTCAGGCGACGACCACCCACAACATCAATCTGCGCCCCAACCATTCGTGCTGGAAACTCCAGCCGCCGGTGACCAGCCTGGCCGCCACGGTGACGCTGGGCATGACCGGCACCGTCAGCCTGCCCCTGCAAAACACGGGCGCCCAGTCGGCCACCCTGGAGATCGTCAGCTCCACGGGATCAGCGATCGCCTGGATGCCAGGCCTGCCCGCCACGACCCCCATCGAGGCGGATAGCCTGCGCAATGTCCCGCTGCTGCTCGATGCGCGGACCTCGGCGGTCAAGCAGCCGGGTGTCTCGAATGCGACCCTGACGGTCAGACAAAAACCAAAGAGCGGCTCCTATACCCACCCGCCGATCAATGTTCCCGTCAGGCTGAACGTTGTGCCGCCGCCGGACTGGTCGCGGATCGAGGGCACGGTCAGCCGGATCGACTCATGTGGGTTGAATCCGCTCCCGCTGGCGGGCGCGACGATCACGGTGGCTAACCGGAGCAAGGAATCGTTTACGGTAACGAGCGCGGTGTCCGGCACCTACCGGGCCTGGTTCGACCCGGCCACCGGGCCGCTGACGATGACCGTCCAGGCGCCGCAGTATCTATCGCAAACGCTGACTGGCATCAGCGGAACGCCCGGCGGATCGCAGACCCGCGATGTCACCCTGCGCCAGGACGGCCCCTGCGCGGGAATCCAGCCGTCCCAGATCAACCAGACCCTGCCTGTCTCGGCCAGCCAGGTTGTGCCGGTCACGCTCAGCAACACCGGCTCCAAACCCCTGGATTTCACCCTGCTCGAAGCCGGCCCCCTGGGGGCGAGGGACCGCATCGAGGTGCTGGTGTACGGCACCGACCCGGTTCAGAACGCCCAGATGCGGACCGACCTGCTGGCCTATCCGGGCGTCGGCGTCGTTGATACCTGGGACGCGGGCTGGAACAGTGGCGTCCCCCAGCTTCCGCCCCTGAGCAAGCTCAAAGGCTACGATGTGGTGATCAGCGTGCGCTCGCCCCACTACGGCTATCCCGACTCAGAAGGCCTGGGCAATGTGCTCGCCGACTATGTGGATGACGGCGGCAAGGTGATTGTGATGGCCGCCAGCTGGGACTGGGATGGTATCGCCGGCCGCTTCACCAGCGGCGGCTACAATCCGTTTGTCCCGATCACGGCCGACTACGGCTACCCGATGACCCTCGGGGAATACGACTCCAGCCACCCGCTGATGCGCGGCGTGTCCAGCGCGACAAGCTATGTCTTCAACAGAGTCGGGCCGGCGCCCGGGGCCACGCTGATCGCGAAATGGCAAATCGGCTATGCCATGCTGGCGACCACGCCCGGCGTCGTGGCGATCAACGCCGCCTCCAACCCCTATGGGCCGCCCTGGGCCGGCGATCTGCCGCGGCTGCTCCAGAATAGCCTGTACTACCTGCTCGGCAACCCGTGGCTGAGCGTGGCGCCGGCCACCGGCACGGTCGCGCCCGGCGCTTCAACCGTGATCTCGGTCACGCTGTCGAGCATGGTGTCGCCGGCGCTGGAGTCCGGCGTGTTCTCGACTACCCTGCTGATGGCGCCGAACCAGGGACCCAACCTGAGCCTTCCGGTGACCTTGACGGTCACGCCACGGGAAACCTGGGGCGAACTCAAGGGCAAGGTCTCCGGACTCGCCCAGTGCGACCGGCCCGGCGCCCCGCTGGCTCGAGCCACAGTGATCGCTCGCGGGAGTAACGGCAGCGTCTGGAGCTCCGCCACCCGCGCCGATGGATCGTACAGCGTGTGGATCGATCAAGCGGCCAGCCCGGTCACGCTGACGGTCAGCCGCACCGGCTATCTCCAGCACAGCGAGGCCAACATCCAGATTCAGGCGAACACCCGGATAACCCGCGATGTAGATCTGCGCCACTTGACGCCCTGCCTGACCGTGCAGCCCGCGACGGTTGAGCTGACCGCGACGCTCGACACCAGGACCACGATCCCGCTGACCATCACCAACAGCGGCGCGGCCGGTGCGGCGGTGACCGTCACCGACGAGGCCCCGTGGCTGACCGCGACGCCCGCTAGCCTGAACATCGGCCGCGACAGCAGCAAGGCCACGCTGCTTGAGTTCGACGCCGGCAGCGTCAGCATCGAACAGTCCGGCGTGTACACGACCATCCTGCGCCTCGCCAGCCCGACCGCGCCCGGCCATCAGTTTGCCGTGCCGGTGCGCTTCACAGTGCTCCCGTCTTCGTCCACCGGCACGCTGCGGGGCCAGGTCGCCGGCCTGGGCTACTGCGGCGTCCCGGCCGGCCCGCTGGCCCAGGCCAGGGTCGTCATCCAGGACCGCACCGGGGGCTCCTGGGTGCAGCAAACCAACGCCAGCGGCCAGTACTCGCGCCAGGTTGACAGCGCGCTCAGCCCATACGTCGTCACAGTGTCCTCCTCTGGCTACCTGACCCGGACGTTCTCCAACGTGCAGGTTGGCGCCCAGGCCGTGGTCACCAGGGATGCCGCCCTGCGCTGGAACGCGCCGTGCGTGCGGCTCAGCCCGGACACGGCGACCGTCAGCCTGGCCGCCGGCGCAGCCGCGACCCGCCCCTTCACCCTGACGAACCAGGGGCCGGCCGGCAGTCCCTTCAATATCCAGGCCATCCAGGATCTGGATGTGCTGGTGGTCGAGCCTCAAACCTTTAGCAATGGAGTCTGGGCGCTGCTGGCCGGCCATCCGTCGATCAGAACCCTGGATCGTTGGGATCCGTATGTCCTGGCGCAGGGAATCCCATCGCTGGAGGTGCTGCGCCCCTATGATGTGGTGGTTGCCATCGGCAATAACCTCGTCGACGGCATCGCGATGGGCGATGTGCTGGCCGACTATGTCGATGCCGGCGGTTCGGTCATCATCACATCGTTCAACGAGCCCTACGGCACGGGCGGGCGCCTGTTCAGCGGCGGCTACAGCCCGCTGAACGGCGCTGGCAGCCTCCAGGATGGTGATGTGACCCTGGGGACCTATACCTCCGCCCATCCGATCATGCGCAACATTTCTTCGATGAGTTCCTACTATCGCTATTCGGTGACTCCGGCCGCCGGCGCCGAGGTGGTAGCGCGCTGGAGCAACAACGAGGAGTTCATCGCAGTCAAAAACCGCGTGGTTGCGATCAACGGGTATATGGGCCAGTACATCGTGGACCATCCCAATGCCGGGCTGGTGTTCTACAACGCCCTGAACTACCTCCAGCCGGTGCGCTGGCTATCGGTCGCGCCGCGGACCGGCACGCTGGCCCCGGATGGGTCGCTCCCGCTGTCCTTCACCTTTGATGCGGTCCAGGTAAGCGCGCCGGGCTGGTACACCGCCACCCTGTCGCTCCTGGACGCCGACGAGCGCAACGCCGCGACGGCCGGCCCGATCCGCATGTTTGTCGAGCCGCCGGCCGGCTTCGGCCTGCTGCGGGGCCAGGTCCGCGGGCTGACCGCCTGC
Source organism: Herpetosiphonaceae bacterium (assembly GCA_013813565.1). Classification (GTDB taxonomy): domain Bacteria; phylum Chloroflexota; class Chloroflexia; order Chloroflexales; family Herpetosiphonaceae; genus JACCRK01. The sequence continues at coordinate 4,024 of JACCRK010000051.1, read as the reverse complement.
AACCGCTCCAGCGCGCCGCTGAAATTCGCCCGGGTCAAGGTGGTCTCCAGCACCGGCGCGAGCCAGACCCTGATCACCGATCCGAACGGCGTCTACAGCGCCTACCTGCCCATCCAGGCCCAATACCGGCTGGAGGCCAGCCACGATGGCTACGTGCCAACCGTGAAGGCCGGCGTTGTGCTTGCGCCGAATACCCCGGCCGAGCACGTGCTGGACCTGCAACTGCCCGAGTCGTGTGTCTCCACCACCCAGACCGCCATCGACGTGGTGCTGACCGCCGGAACCACTGCCACCCATCAGCTGGTGCTCGGCAACAGCGGCGGGATCGATGGCTGGGTCACGCTGGACAAATCCAACGGCCAGGATCGCCAGCTCACCCCGCTGCCCTATCCGCTGGCCTGGGATGATATGGCGCCGTACCCGGTCGCGGTGATGTATGCGGCCGCGGCCGAGCTTGATGGCAAAATCTACGTGACGGGCGGCGCCGGCGATATCAACCGCAACATCGTGTTCGACACGGCCCACGTCTACGATCCGCAGACCAATGCCTGGACGCCGATCGCATCGATGAGCAAGCCCCGCTACTCTCACCAGTTGCTCGCCGCCGGCGGCCGCCTGTACGCCATCGGCGGCGGGGTGGAAATGTACGATCCGGCGCTGGACCAGTGGCATGTGGTGCCGGGTATCGTTCCCACCAATATCGCCGCCGCCGCCGTGATCGCTGACAAGATCTACGTCGTCGACTACTGTGACACGCCCTGTACGGCGGATGCCGACGTATTCCGCTACGATCCTGCTGCGGCAACCTGGACCAGGCTGGCCGGCTATCCGGGGCGCAAGTACGTCGGCGCCTGCGCGGCGCTTTCCGGCGCGCTCTACTGTATCGAAAACGAGGGGCAGGCGACCTTCCGCTATCAGCCGGAGAACAATGTCTGGTCGCGCGTGGCCAATATGCCGGAGGGCCGCATCGGCCCGTACGTCACCACCTCCAACGGCATGTTGCTGGTGGCCGGCTACAGCGATAATTACTACGCCGGCAATCTCCAGATGCTGGCCTACGACCCCTTTACCAACACCTGGACCAGACGGAGCGAATCCGCGTTCCGGCGCAACGGGGCGGCGATCGCCTGCGGGACCTATGCCATCGGCGGCACGCTCAACACGCAGTTCAGTGCCAGCAACTCTGTGCAACGCCTCCACGGCCTGTATCCATGTGACGAGGCCGAGCGTGTCCCATGGATGCAGTTCGAACCCTCCACGGCCAGCGTGCCGCGCGGCGCGGAGACGAGTATGGCGCTCATCTTCGACTCGGCGGCGCTGGATTATACGCCCGGGGTGTATACCGCGGTGCTGTCGGTGCTGACCAGCGATCAGCCCGGCCAGAACCGGATCACGCTGCCGGTCACCCTGACGGTGCTGCCGTCCGATACCAGCCGACTGGAGGGCCGGGTGACCGGCCGCGATGCCTGTGGGAGCGCCGAGGCCCCCCTGGCCGGGGCGGCGGTGGAGATCAAGGACGCCAACGGCTCGACCTGGAACGTGGCTGCCAACGCGCACGGAGTGTATTCTCTGCCGCTGACCGAGTGGCACCTGCCGCTAACTGTGACCGTAGCCCACGCCGGCTTCGTGAGCCAGCAACTCAGCTACGCCGGCCCGTTGCGGACCGTGATGACTCTCGATGCCTCGCTCCAAGCGGCGGCCATCTGCGCCTCTCACACCGCTGAGACCAACGGCCTGACGGTGAAGCTTGCCGCCTCCCTGGCCTGGACCAGCGCAGCGACGTTTGCCTGGGATTTCGGAGATGGGACGACTGGCGAGGGGGCGGAGGTGGAGCACACCTATGCCGATTTCGGCACCTACACCGTCACCGTCGTCGCCACGACCGAGCAGGGGACGCTATCGACAACCTTCCAGGTGGCGATCACGGAGGAACAGGAGTTGCGGCGCGTGTATCTGCCAATGATCCAGCGCTAACCAGGCAGGCTGAGAATCGAGAAGACCCGGTGTCTCACCGGGTCTTCTTGGAGAACACTAAAAAGTCGGGGGGCCACCGCTGAGCCAATCCCGTCGACGTGTTCCGTTGCTCGTCGCGGCCATGGGTGTGAGCCGCCACGCTCTCACTTAACGCTCGGGGTTTTCGTGCGCTCGATGTGATGGGTCCTTTATTGGACCTTTCTGGGCGTCTCCCTGACCCACCTGGCGAACTCCGGCGGCCCATTCCTGCTGATCGCCTGGAGATAGTCTTCAGATCCCATCGGCGGGCAGGCCAGCACTGCCGCGCAGAAGGCCTCCGGCGGCGCGTAGCCGTGGGCGGCCATGGAGTGCAGGATGAGCGAGGGTGCCGCATAGAGCACGCCAGTGCCTGGCACGAAGAGATTCGCGATGCCCATAGAGACGGTGTGCTCCGCATCGTGAAAATCGTCAGGCCACCTGGGCGGCTGGCAGAGATCGCAGTCGTGCCAGCCGAGAAACATCGTTGGCTGCCACGGGTTCCTGAAGAGCGTGACCAGCTTGGTGCGCACCACACGGTCGACCATGCCGTGATGATAGGCGTGGCCGCGCTCCAGCCAGCCGACGGCGAGGAGCTTGGCTCCGTGCGGCTGTTCACCGTCGAAGTACGTGCAGGGGGTGAGATCCGCATACCAGGCCATTGTCAATCTCCTTACACAGAGAGCACGAAACAATCGAAGGCAGCGGCCTCAGGCGCTGGCGGCTCCGGTTCCCTTGCCGGCGGCCAGGTATTTGTAGAGCGTTGGCTTTGAAATCCCCAGCATCCGACAAATTTGCGCGACCGTGTGCTGTTTCTCGTCATAGAGTTTCACGGCCAGGGCCTGCTGATCGGGCGAGAGCGCTTTTGGCCTCCCGCCGGTGCGCCCGCGAGCGCGTGCCGCCTGGAGCCCCGCTTGAGTCCGCTCACGAATCAGCGTGCGTTCGAATTCGGCCAGCGCGCCAAAGATGTGGAAAATAAGCTTCCCGGAACTCGATGTGGTATCAATGGATTCGTGGAGACTCTTCAAGCCGATTCCCTTGCCCTCCAAGACGGTCACCATATCGATGAGATCCTTGAGCGAGCGGCTCAGCCGATCCAAGCGCCAGACGACGATCGTGTCGCCAGCGCGGGCATACGCGAGCAACCGGCGCAAGCCGGCACGATCGGCGGTCGCACCGCTCCCGTAATCGTCAAAGAGCTGGTCGCACCCGGCCTGATTGAGCGCATCATGTTGGAGCGTCAGGTGCTGGTCGTCAGTCGAAACGCGTGCATAGCCCAGGAGCATGGATCGACCTCCTCAAGGAAAGATTCTCGTCGCTTGCCAGGCTATGGTGCCATAGATACATTGACTGAGTTTCTTGCCTTGCAGCCCCGGCTCCACACCACAGAAATACACCGCTCAACCGATGGGCAAGAAAACGTCCGTTTGTTTGCCCATTAAGACCGTAGGTTTCTGTTCACATGCTCCTGCTGGTCCAATGACCCTGACTGATCTGGGTGGTGACGACGTATACGCCACAACAACGCCTTTGCGTTATCCTGACCGAGCCGGATCCGGGCCAGGACAGCCGCGTTTGCAATTTCCTCCCTAGGCCACTATGATGACCGAAATGGTGGATTTCTAGCCAGGATTGCCGATGACCGATGAACTGAACCGGGCGTATGCGGAAATTGACGCGCTCCGCGCCACGATCGACCAGCTGCGCGCAACCGCGTCGCGACTGGTTCAGGCTGAAGCCCTGTTTCATGGGGTGCTTGAATCAGCGCCAGATGCGATCATCATCGTCGATAGTGCCGGGCAGATCGCGATGGTCAACGCACAGACCGAAGCCCTGTTTGACTACCCCCGCAACGCCCTGATCGGCCAGCCCGTCGAACTCCTGATCCCGACTCATTTGGCCGGGTTGCATCACCAGTATCCTACGGACTCCACCACCGATGTGCACACCCCGCCAAAAGGGGCCGGCATCGATTTGGTGGCGCGGCGTCGGGACGGCAGTGAATTCTCGATCGAGATTAGCCTCAGCCCCCTGC
>JACCRK010000024.1 GCA_013813565.1 Herpetosiphonaceae bacterium | reverse complement strand
CTGCTACGCGACGATTCAGCTGCTGGCGGCGGCCACCTCAACCCACCTGCGCATGCACGTTGCGCTCGATCAGCCGCTGGCCTCGCGCCGCAGCCCGCTCCGGCAGTGGCGTGAGTCGCGCCAGCTCCGGCTGGCGGTACAACAAGATCTAGCGCGCTTGCGCCTGCGCTGGGCCAGGCCGGCGGCCTCGGCGGCGGCTGATCTGGCGGAAACCCACCCGCTGACCGCAGCAGCCTTTGGCCAGATGGGCGCTGCCGCCGAGCTGGAGCGGATCCGGCAACTCGATGCCCGCTGGGCCACGTTCGAGCAGGGCCAGCTGCCAGCCCTGCCGCACACCACAGCCGCGCCGCTGCCCGCCACCAGCGCCGAGTACGATCTGATCTATGCCGGCGGTGGCCTGGGTCTGATCCACGCGGCCCTGATGGCGCAGCGTGGCTACCGTGTCCTGCTCTTTGACCGCTATCCAGTTGGCTGCGCCCATCGCGAGTGGAATATCTCCCACGCGGAGCTGGAGCGGCTGGTTGGCACCGGGCTGCTCACCTGGGACGATCTGGAGCGTGAGATTATTATGGCCTGCTATGCCGACGGACTCGTGCGCTTTCACCCCTCTGGCTCCGATGTGCCGGCCGCTGAGCTGCGCCTGCCCGGCGTGCTGGACATTGCCCTCGATGCCGGGGCCTTGCTGCAGCTCGCGCGGCGCCGATTTGAGGCCGCCGACGGCACGATCTGGGAGGGCTACAGCTTTGCCCAGGCCTATGCCGACCCGGCCCAGCCCGGCCGCACGGTGGTGGCCGTTGAGGCGGCCGGCGAGCGCCTCTACCTTGGCACCCGGCTGCTGATCGACGGGATGGGCGCGACCTCGCCGCTGACTCTGGGCACCCAGCCGTTCAGCGGAATCTGCCCGACGGTTGGCACGGTCGTCGCAGGGGTAGTCGGCCACGATCCGCAGCTGGGTGATATTTTGGTCAGTGTGGCCGATACCCAGGGCGACCGCCAGCTGATCTGGGAGGGCTTTCCTGGGCGCGACGATGAGCTGACGGTGTATGTTTTTTACTACGATCAGGTCGGCGCTCAGGCCCGGCAGCGCCACTCGCTGCTTGACCTATTCGAGGATTACTTTGCGCTGCTGCCAACCTATAAAACCCTCGGCCCGGATTTTCGGCACCTCCGCCCGGTCTATGGCTATATTCCGTCCCGCCACGCCATCGGGCGCCCAGCGCCACTGCTCGGAGTCCTGCCCCTGGGCGATGCCTCGGCCCAGCAGTCGCCGCTGACATTTTGTGGCTTTGGCTCGTTTGTGCGCAATCTGCAGCGCACCGCCGATCTCCTCGATCAGGCGCTGCAGCACCACTTGCTCGCGCCTGAACAGCTGCGCCTGATCAGTGCGCATCAGGCCAATGTGAGCTTGAACTGGGTGTTCAGCCGCTTTATGATCCCCTGGGGACGACCCCAGGATGTCAACGAGCTGCAGAATGTGTTCGCCCGGGTGTTGAATGTGCTGGGCCTGGATGTGGCCCGGCGATTTTTTCAGGATCAGATGACCTGGCGCGATTATCGGACGATTATCATGGGAACGCTGCATCTGTATCCGGCCATTATCCCCACGGCCCTCCAGGTGCTCGGCTGGCGCGATACCGGGCGCTGGGTTGCTGACTGGCTGCGCTTTAGCCGCAGCGCCCTCCTGGCCCAGAGCTTTCAGCGGATCTTGCCCACGCTAATCCGGATGGTCGAGCCAAAGCATCCGGCGCTGGCCTTTCGCTGGCGCGCCCAGCTGGCCGAGTGGCAGGCTATGGGATGGCTCAAGAGCGGGCGCTGATCCAGCAAGCATTGATGATTGAGTAGCACGTAGTAAGCAGGATTTATGGCAAAAGTACGCGCAGGCCATCCAGCCCGAAGAATCCGCAATGGTCTGATTGGGACCGTTCTCTTGACCATCCTGCTGGTGGGTGGGGTGACGGCCTGGCAGCTGTGGATGTTTGATACGGCCCAGCAAAATCGCACGCCGGTCACCTGGGAGGAGCATCTCCTCGCCGGCCTGCTGATTGGCGGGTCGGCGCTGTTTGGGGGCATCGTCACTATTTTCCTCACATTGCGCGGCGTTCGGTGGATGCGCTATCCGCTGGAAGAGCTGGCCCTGCTGCTCCAGCGCCAGCTCGATGAGCCAGTGCGCCTGTCATCTCAGGGCGATCCAGCGTTGAAAATTACGATCAGCGCCTTCAACGAGCTTCACGAGCGCACCGCGCTGCGCTACGCCGAGCTGGAGGCGCAGATCGCCGATGTTCAGCGCGAGCGTGAGTACGACGAGGCGGTCGTGACGATGACGCGGATGATCACCTCCTCGCTAGAGATCGAGCCACTGCTGACCGAGTTTGTGCGCACGTTTGCCAAGAACTTCGATCTGACCCTTTCTGTGGTTGGGATGGTCGATACAAATGGCATTACGATTCGCCACGGCGTGACCCAAAGCGAGGATGGCCTGATTCAGCCGCTGGCGACCCAGTGGCTGCCGCTGACCACTGGCATCGCTGGCGAGGCGGTCCACCATCGCCACGCAATTATCCGCCGCGACCCGCCCTTCGATACCCTGCTTCACGCGCCCGGCGTGGTTGGCACCCAGATTGCGCTGCCGCTGCTCAATACCGGCCAGGTCATCGGTGTGCTGCTGCTCCAGACCTCGCAGATGACCAGCGAGCGCAGCATCCAGCGGATCATCAATGTGGCCGATCATCTGGCGGCGGCGCTGGCCAACGCCCGGCTGTACAGCGTTGCCCGCGAGCGGGCCACCAGCCTGACCGCGATCAACGAGCTGGCCAGGGTGATTAGCTCCTCGCTGGATATCAAGCGCATTTTGGACACGGCGCTGCAGCAGATCCGCCAGCTAGTGCCCTACGATCAGGCCAGCGTGACACTGTTTGATAGCGACCATAACTGTTTCTCGGTGGTCGCCGCCAACGATGCCTATCACGGCGCAATGGAGGCTGGCCAGACGTTTACCGGTCTGGGCACACCCCTGCGCACCGCATTCGAGGCCGGTCACCCGGTCTATCTGGCCCATAATGACAGCACCAATACGCCGATTGCCCTGCCGCCGTTTGATGAAAGCGCCAAATCGCTGCTGATGCTGCCGCTAACCACCTCCGAGAATCGCCTGGGCACGCTCAATCTGATGAGCCGCACCGCCGACGCCTTCAACGATGGCCAGATCAGCCTGCTCGGTGGCCTGTCGCACTTTCTGACCACCGCGCTGATCAACGGCCGCCTCTACAGCCAGCGCACCGACGCGATGCAGCAGCTGGAGGCGACCCAGGAGCACCTGCTGTTTGTCGAGAAGCTGCGGGCGCTTGGCGAGCTGGCCGGCGGCGTCACCCACGACTTCAACAATCTGCTGGCCGGTATTCTTGGCAACACCCAGCTGCTGATGCTTGAGATCAAGGATCCTGACCACCTTGAGACACTCCAGGTGATCGAGAAGGCCGCCAAGGATGGCGCCGAGACGGTCAAGCGCATCCAGGGCTTTACCCGCAACGATGGCGAGCAGCCCGATGCGCCGGTCGATCTGCACACCCTGGCCCGCGACGCCCTCGATCTGACACGGGTGCGCTGGCGGAACGCGGCCCAGGAAAAGGGCACCCAGATCGAGGTTCAGCGCGAGCTTGAGCCAGTCCCGACTATTCGCGGCCACGCGGCGGAACTGCGCGAGGTGATCACCAACCTGATCATCAACGCCGCCGATGCGATGCCCACCGGCGGGATTATTCGCGTCGCCACCGGGCAGCGCGGCGCCGAGGTCTTTCTGTCGGTGGCCGATACCGGCGTTGGGATGAGCCCCGAGGTTCAGGCGCGGATCTTCAATCCCTTCTTTACGACCAAGGGCGAGCAGGGCAACGGGCTGGGCCTGGCGGTCTCGGCGGCGATCGTCGCCCGCCACGGCGGCCGGATTGAGGTCCAGAGCAAGGAAGGGCGCGGCACCAACTTCGTCATCTGGCTGCCGATCCTGGAGGTCGACTTTGACGAGGTGGCCGCCAATGACCACCTGATCCCCACCGATCAGGGGCGAATTCTGGTGGTCGAGGACGAGGAGCTGGTGCGGATTGCGCTCAGCCGCATGCTATCGGCCTGGGGCCACACCGTGGTCAGCGCCGAAAACGGCCGCGAGGCGCTGATGAAGTTCCGCCCCGGCACGTTCGATATCGTCATCAGCGACCTGGGCATGCCCGATATGATGGGCTGGGACGTGCTGCGCCACGTCCGCGACCGCGAGTCCGGCGTCCACACCATCCTGCTGACCGGCTGGGCCCGCCAGATCGATCCGGCCGAGGCCAAGCTGCGCGGCGTCGATCTGGTTGTCGCCAAGCCGTTCGACCAGCTGACCCTGCGCCGCACCGTCGCCCACCTGCTTGAGGGCACGCTGGATATGACGCCCAGAATTATCACGTAAAACGGAGCAGCAAATGCATCGTATAGCAGTGTTGAGTTAAATAGATAACCCACATAGGAACCCAGCCAATGAGTACACTTGTGATCGCCGCCTTCTACAAATTCGTCGATCTGCCCGACTACGCCGAGCTGCGGGCGCCGCTGCGGGCGGTGTGCGACGCCAACCAGGTCAAGGGCACGATTCTGCTGGCCCAGGAGGGCATCAACTCGACCATCGCCGGGCCACGGGCCGGGATCGATGCGGTGCTGGCGTATCTCCAGGCCGACCCACGCATCGGCCCGCTGGAGTGGAAAGAGGCGTCCGCCGACACGCCGCCGTTTGCCCGCATGAAAGTGCGGCTGAAAAAAGAGATCGTCACCCTGGGCATGCCGGAGGCCAACCCCAACTTCGCCGTGGGCAACTATGTCCCGCCAGCCGAGTGGAACCAGCTGATCAGCGACCCCAGCGTGACGCTCGTCGACACGCGCAACGACTACGAGGTTCAGGTCGGCACCTTCAAAGGCGCGCTGAACCCGCAGACCGCCTCATTCCGCGAATTTCCCGCCTACGTGGAGGCCAACCTCGATCCGCAGGCGCACCGCAAGGTGGCGATGTTCTGCACCGGCGGGATTCGCTGCGAAAAAGCCACCGCGCTGCTGCTCAACCTGGGCTTTGACGAGGTGTATCATCTTGAGGGCGGCATTTTGAAGTACCTCGAAACCGTCCCGGCGACCGAGAGCCTGTGGGAGGGCGAGTGCTTTGTGTTCGATGAGCGGGTGACGGTCGATCACGCTCTGCAGCGTGGCAGCTACGTGCTCGATCAGCCAACTGGCATGCCGGTCAAGGCCGACGACCAGGAATCCTAGCGCTGGGTGAACAGATTAAAACCCGGAATGCTACGGTGGTGGGGCGAATATTTGGTATGATGGGCGAGTAACCTTGATTTTAGGAGGCGATATGGCGCTGATTTCGTTTGTTCGCGGGCGGGAAGTCCTGGATAGTCGTGGCAACCCCACGGTTGAAGTGGAAATTGGGCTGGATGATGGAACCCTGGCGCGCTCGATAGTGCCCTCAGGCGCTTCCACTGGCGCACACGAAGCTGTGGAGCTGCGCGACGGTGACAAATCCCGCTATGGCGGCAAAGGTGTTCTCAAAGCAGTAGCCAACGTCAACGAAGACATTGCCGAGGCCATTGACGGCCTGGAAGCCCTCGACCAGATCACCCTCGACCGCACCCTGATTGAGCTTGACAACACACCGAACAAAGGCAAGCTGGGCGCCAACGCCATTCTGGGCGTCTCGCTGGCCGTCGCCAAAGCCGCCGCCGCCTCGGTCGGCCTGCCGCTCTACCGCTACCTTGGCGGCGTGTATGTCCACACACTGCCGGTGCCGATGATGAACATCCTCAACGGCGGCAAGCACGCCCAGAACAGCACCGACTTTCAGGAATTTATGGTGATGCCGGTCGGCGCATCCTCGTTCCGCGAAGGCCTGCGCTGGGGCACCGAGATCTATCACTCGCTGAGCAAAGTGCTGCACGACCGTGGCCTGTCCACAACCGTCGGCGATGAGGGTGGCTTTGCCCCGGCGCTGCCCACCAACGAAGCCGCGCTGGAAGTGATCATGGAGGCCATTCAAAAGGCTGGCTACACGCCTGGCAAAGATATTATGCTGGCGCTTGACCCGGCCTGTAGCGAGATCTACGAAGATGGGATGTACAACCTGGCGCGTGAGAATCGCAAGCTCTCATCGGCCGAGATGGTGGACTACTGGGAGACGATGGCCGGCCGCTACCCAATTATCTCGATCGAGGACGGCCTCCACGAGGATGACTGGGGCGCCTGGACGATGCTGCGCGAGCGCATCGGCGACCGCGTGCAGCTAGTTGGCGATGATCTGCTGGTGACCAACGTCGAGCGCCTGAGCCGGGCGATCAGCGAGAAAGCCGCCAACAGCATTCTGGTCAAGCTTAACCAGATCGGCACCCTGACCGAGACAATGGCCGCAATCCAAATGGCCCAGCGGGCCGGCTGGACCGCCATTGTCAGCCACCGCTCCGGCGAAAGCGAAGACGTGACGATCGCCGATCTGGTCGTGGCGACCAACGCCGGCCAGATCAAGACCGGCGCACCCTCCCGCTCCGACCGCGTTGCCAAGTACAACCAGCTGCTCCGCATCGAGGAAGAGCTGGACACCATGGCAACCTACGCTGGCTGGAACGCCTTCAACGTCAAGCGAGGCTAACCCCCAGCGATGACGAACGGCCTACCACAGCCCGATGCCCGCCGCTCCCTGGGCGCCTGGGGCGAACGCCTCGCCGCCGACCACCTGGAGGCGGCGGGCTACCGCATTGTGACGCAGGGCTGGCGCTGCCGCCTCGGCGAGCTGGATATCATCGCCACTCACGGGGCGACCCTGGTTCTGGTCGAAGTCCGCACCCGCCGTGGCACAGCGCGGGGCAGCGCCGAGGAGTCGATCACGCCCGCCAAGGCGCGGCGGCTGGCCCTGCTGGCGCTGGCCTACCTGAATGCCCGCGAGCAGGCTGGGGATGGCTGGGCGGGACCGTATCGGATTGATGTGGTGGCGATTACGTTGGATGCGAGCGGCTATGTGCAAACGCTCAACCACATCGAGTCCGCTATTGGTGAATGACCCAGAGACGCAGGCTGAGACCAGCTTTTCAGCCTACGTCTTTGCAGATTGCTTCTCTTGAGAATATGTTTAGAAAGGACTGCAATGAAGCGCGACGTTATCAGCACACCTGACGCACCGGGCGCAATTGGCCCGTACTCGCAGGCGATTGGCATCGAGGGCTTACTCTTTTGCTCAGGCCAGATCCCGCTCGACCCGGCCACCGGCGAGGTTGTGGCCGGCGGCATCAACGAGCAAACCCGCCGGGTGATGGAGAATATCCGTGCGGTGCTGGCGGCCGCTGGCAGCAGCTTCGAGCAGATCGTCAAGACCACCATTTTTCTGGCCGATATGAACGACTTTGCCAGCGTCAACGCCATCTATGGCGAATATTTCCCGAGCAATCCCCCGGCCCGCTCGACCGTCCAAGTCGCCCGGCTGCCGCGTGATGTTCGGGTTGAGGTTGAGGTTATCGCCCTGCGCAAGTAATGCGGATGGCTGAGGAGCATCGATGGGAGAGAGACGGAGATGGTTTCAGCACCGCGCTGTCCTGGGGGGCGGCGCGGTGCTGTTGTTGCTGGCGCTGGTCAGCGGCGGGATCTGGTGGCGGACGCGGCCGGATGGGCAGCTGCATATCATTGCGCCGGCGCTCAAGGGCGATGCCCTGCTGATTATCACGCCCCACGGCCACACCCTGATGATTGGCGGCGGCAGCGACAGCGTGGGCATCAGCGCTTTTGTCAGCGATCGAATACCGTTCTGGCAGCGCAGGCTGGATGTTTTAGCGCTAACCCGTGCCAGTGACCACCACCTGCCGGGCTCCCTGGCGCTGGCGCGGCGCTATACGTTTGGCCAGACCCTGCTGGCACCGCTGGCGGATGCTGGCCAGGATGCTGCGCTACGCACCGCCCTGCACGAAGAAAACACCGCCGCCCAGATCGCGAACGTTGGTGATACCCTGACGCTGGATGGCGTGCGGCTTACGGTGCTTCAGACGGCGACCAGCGCGGGCGGCCTGACATTTGGCCTGCAGTATCGGGATTTCAGCGCGATTCTGGCGGCGCAGCCCGACGACGGGCAGGCCGCGCAGCTGCTACAGAGCGCCCCGCCGGCTACGCTCCTGTGGTGGCCCTGGACCCGTCCGGATGACCAGCAGATGGCCGAGCGAGCGCAAGCGAGCGTGGTGGTGTACAGCCAGAGCCCAAGCGGTCGCGAGGCGCCCCGAACGCTGTTTGAGCGCGGCGACACAGCGCGGCGCCTGCTGCACGAAGAACTCCACGGCACGATCGAGATCACAACTAATGGCAGTCAGCTGTGGGTTACGACCGAAAAAGGCCCCTAAAAAACACCAGCACCTGAAAAAACTCAGGTGCTGGTGTGGTCTGGTGGAGATGGCGGGAATTGAACCCGCGTCCAGAAAGCTAAACCGCAAACATCTACAAGCGTAGTTTATTGCTTTTTTGTCGTCACTGCACCACGCAACAAACAAAGCGGGCAAGTGACCATCCTGCTTATCTTAGCTCCCACCCCGCAGGCGCATGTGGGAGAGCGGCCCGACTAATTGACGTTCACTCTAACCCATCGGGCTGAGGTTAGGTGAACGTGCTACCTAATTAGGCAGCAAGTGCGAACGAGGGCTGAGCCTTCGCGAACACATTGTTTGTTTTGCCAGTTAATGGCTTTTGCCAATTTAACGAGGCTTAGCGTCTCGGCTTGCCGCTTACGATCGTCCCTCCCTGTCGAAACCAAGCATCCCCGTGCTTGAGTTGATGTATTATAGCATATTGCGGCCCTGAATCAAGCCATGTTTGAGCGAACGAGCAAACTCTAGCATGACGTTAACGCATATTCCAGGTGCTTGTTGCGGGGCTGGAAGGACACATTTCGGGCTGAATTAGCGATCCTAATACCTAAATAGTGGCTACTATTTGCCCATCTCTGGTACAATAAACGGTATGATAAAGCTACTTATGAGTTGGGATATTAAGGAAGACAAAGATCAGGAACACCTGGAATTTGTCACCAGCGAGTTCGTTCCACTGTTGATGAAGCATGGAGCAATTAGTGATGCCTGGCTGGGAATTGCCGGCAAAGCGCCCGAAATGATTCTCGGGATTGTATCAGACGATGATCTTGAGCTGCGCTCGTTCATCGAGACCGAGGAATGGCGGACAATCCGTGGGCGGCTCGACCGGCATGTCGAAAACTTTCGCGCCTGGTTTACCTCAAAAATTCAAAATCCCGGCGGCTTTCAGATGTAAATGATCGGGAAGCGGCTAAAATAAACAAGGGGCGCAGTTTTGGCTGCGCCCCTTGTTTATTTTCAGCTATTCGCCGTGTTTCTTAATCAGTAATCGAATTGCAGTGCGTTCTTCGTCATCAATCGCCACATCAATAAACGAGGGAACACATACAATATCAACGCCTTCTTCTTGCAAGTATGACCGTGCAATTGCCACTGCCTTGATAGCCTGATTGGTTGCGCCTGCCCCGATAGATTGTACCTCAGCGTGGCCGGCCTCACGGATAACACCAGCAATTGCACCAGCAACTGCTGAAGGTCGTGAGCGAGTAGATACCTTTAAAACCTCAGCATTGCTGTGGGGCTTGCCATCGCCCCGGTGTGGGTGTGCAGGAGCGACAGAAGCAGGAGCTGCTTCATTGGTCATCGGTGGTTGCTCCTCGTTGCTGAAACGATCAAGCTGATACGCCATTGCTGCCTCCTTGATAGAATGCTTTGCTGACATGCACGACTCGCGCCTCCTCGGTTTCTTAATCTATCGCGCGTAGTCCACGGCACGGGTTTCACGAATAACGGTAACTTTAATCTGGCCCGGATACTGCAAGCTATTTTCGATTTTTTTAGCAACATCGCGAGCTAAGTGAATACTTTCCAGATCATCGATCTCATCGGGCTGGACCAGCACCCGGACTTCACGTCCGGCCTGAATGGCGAAAGCCCGCTGGACCCCAGGGAATGAGGTTGCAACGTGCTCAAGCGCCTCCAAGCGTTTGATGTATAAATCAAGGGTCTCTCGACGTGCTCCAGGCCGGCCACCCGAAATAGCATCGGCAGCCTGAACGAGAAATGCCTCGACTGTTTGGGGTTCTTCATCGTTATGATGGGCCGCAATTGCGTGAACAACCGCTGCATTGCGCCCAAGCCGACGCGCAATATCGGCGCCGATTAATGCGTGGGGTCCCTGGACTTCGTGATCGACGGCCTTGCCCAGGTCGTGAAGCAACGCGGCTGTTTTGGCAATTTGCACGTTGGCACCAATTTCTGCCGCCATAGCTCCGGCCAGAAATGCACACTCGAGCGAGTGCTGGAGCACATTCTGACCATAGCTGGTGCGATATTTCAGCCGTCCTAGAATCTTGATCAGATCGGGGTGAAGTCCTTGCACATTGGCCTCGTAGGCCACGCGCTCGCCTTCTTCACGGATAATCTGCTCGATATCCTGCCGGGTTTTCTCGGCAACTTCTTCAATACGGGCCGGATGGATCCGTCCGTCTTTCAGGAGTCGCGTCAATGTCAGGCGGGCCACTTCGCGGCGAACCGGGTCGTGACAGGATAGCGTAACGGCTTCCGGTGTATCATCAACGATGATATCCACACCAGTGAGCTGTTCAAACGCCCGAATATTGCGGCCTTCGCGTCCAATAATCCGGCCTTTAAGTTCTTCACTAGGAAGCTGGACCGTGCTGACGGTGATTTCGGCAACGTAATCGGAGGCGCAGCGTTGGATGGCAAGGCCAACAATTTTACGGGCCATTCGATCCGCATCGTTCTTGATGGCTGCCTCGATTTCATGAATTCGGCGGGCAGCTTCAGTGCGGGTTTCTAGTTCAACTTGAGAGAGAATAATATCACGGGCTTGTTCATTGGTGAGGTTGGCGATCCGTTCCAGCTCGGTCTTTTGGGCTGACCGTAGTTGTTCCGCTTCCTGATGTAATTGTTCGACGCTACGTTCGCGGTTGGTGAGCTGGCGCTCACGCTTTTCAACCCCATCCAGCTTGCGCTCCAGTGTTTCTTCCTTGCGGACTAAGCGCTCTTCTTGTTTCTGGAGCACCGCCCGTGCGGTGCGAAGTTCGTTTTCGCCTTCTTCGCGTAGCTGTTGGGCTTCTTCGCGAGTCTTGAGTAGTAAAGTTTTGTGTTCGGTTTTGGCTTGTTCGATTTGTAATTGAGCTGCTGCTTTGGTTTGGGTAAGTCGAGCCTGCGACTGATGTTGCAGCCATAGGTACGCTCCACCGGCACCAGCCGCCAGTCCAATGACAAGCGCCAGAACTGGCAAGATAATGTCCACAGGGTTTCCTCCTGGCTCGATTGTTAAGGTTCAACGTGTGAAGTTGATGTAGAGTGGAGATTAAGTTATTGCTAAGAAAAACTTCCCCAAAACTATCATAGTCTTTTTGATAGGTAGTGTCAAGACAGTATTACCCAAGTCCTATCGCGGTATAGGCTGTTAGGGGGATACGTTTTAATCATAGTAACTATTTTTTTAAGAAATACCCGCAAATCTAGCTACTATTTATTAATTTTTTGGCCGCAGCGGCGCCCTATGGTCCTGACGGAAGCGGCGGTCTGGTGGCCAGGCTTGAGCGGCTGGAGGTGCCGGCGGCGACTTCCAGGAGCTGCTGGGAGCCGCCGCCGGCGCGTGTGGGTGATGGGGACCTGGAGGATTATTCTTCTTCGTCGAAGACACCGGCCAGTTTGCCGACGGCACCACCGTGTTCGCGTCGACTGACGACGCCGAAGTTATCGCGCCGGAACACAATCTGGCCTTCCATCATGGTCAGCATAATCTGGCCGCGCATCTCCTGGCCCATCAGTGGGGTATTTTTGCCCTTCGAGGCCAACGCCTCCGGGGTGACGGTCCAGGTGGTGCTGGGGTCGAAAATGGTCAGCGTCGCGGGGTCGCCGGGGCCGAGCGCAACCGGAAGCACATCGACAATGCCGGCCGGGCCAAGGGTCAGGCGGGCGACAAGCTCGACCACATCGATCTGCATGGTATTGACGAGCGTCATCAGCATGGGCAGAGCCAGCTCAAAGCCGGTGAAGCCGGGCGCCGCATTGGCGTACTCGGTTTCTTTATCAACGTGGGTGTGCGGGGCGTGGTCGGTGGCGATCGCGTCGATGGTGCCATCGCGCAGGCCGGCGATCAGCGCGATCACATCGTCGGCGCTGCGCAGCGGCGGGCTGACCCGGGTGCGCGTGTCGTAGGGCGGGAGGCGCGATGGGTCGAAGGGGCCTTTGCCGTCCCAGGGCTCCATGTTGCCCAGCACCCAGCGATCGGTCATGGTCAGGTGATGCGGCGTCACCTCGGCGGTCACCCGCACGCCGCGGGCCTTGGCGCTGCGAATCAGCGCCACTCCGCCAGCGGTTGTCACATGGCAGATGTGCAGGCGCCCGCCAGTCTCTTCGGCCAGCGCAATATCGCGGGCGATCATCACTTCTTCGCCAGCGGCCGGCCAGCCACTCAGCCCCAGCCGGGTGGCGATGGCTCCAGCATTCATCGCCGCCCCACGCACCAAGCTGAGATCTTCACAGTGGTTCATCACCGGGCGACCAGTCATTGTGCTGTAGAGCAGGGCCTGGCGCATGATGTGGGCGTCCCAGACCGGCGCGCCGTCGTCGCTGAAGCCGTGGGCGCCGGCCTCGGCCAGTTCAATCAGCGGCGCCAGCACTTTGCCCTCGCGGCCCAGGGTGACGGTGCCGATTGGCAGGACGTGGATTGGGCTGTGGCGGGCGGCGATGTCGTACTGCTGGCGGATCATCGAGGCCGAGTCGAGGGCCGGGTTGGTGTTGGGCATCGGGCAAATTGTGGTAAAGCCGCCGCGGACGGCCGCATCGATGCCGGTGGCGATGGTTTCTTTGCCCTCGAAGCCTGGCTCACGCAAGTGGGTGTGGATATCGATAAAGCCAGGTGTGACAAAGCAGCCGGCGGCGTCAATAAACTGAGCCTCATCGCCATACGAGGTTGGCGCCATTGCAAAATCAATGACTTCCTGAACAATATTATTTTCCAGCACGAGATCACCGACGGTGGCTGTTTTTCGCGCCGGGTCGATAATGCAGCCGTTTTTAATAATCACACGAGTCATGGTTCACCTCCGGTGATAGTGAGCGATCAGCACTGATTCGGTCGGGCGCCAGTTCGCAGGGCGCTGTTGATGCAGGTTTAGTTGACCCCGGCAAGCTGATAGAGCATCGCCATCCGCATGGCCACGCCGTTAGTCACCTGGGTCTCAATCACCGAGCGCGGGCCGGTCGCCACATCGGGGGTGATCTCAACGCCCTCGTTCATCGGGCCAGGGTGCATCACCAGCACGTTGGGGCTGGCCAGGGCCACTCTGGCGGCGTTCAGGCCAAAGCGGCGGGTGTACTCGCGTAGCGAAGGCAGCAGGCCACCCTCCATGCGCTCGTGCTGGAGCCGCAGGGCCATCAGCACGTCGGCGCCCTCGGCCGCATGGTCGAGGTTGTGGGAGATAGTGACGTTCGGCCAGGTGGCTTTCCAGTAGCTGGCCGGGCCGATCAGGGTTGGCGGCGCGCACAGGGTGACCTTGGCACCCATTGTGGTCAGCGCCCACAGATTGGAGCGGGCCACGCGGCTGTGGAGGACATCGCCGACGATAACGATTTTTTTGTCGGCCAGCTCGCCAAGCTGCTCGTGCATCGTGAACAGATCGAGCAGCGCCTGTGATGGGTGGGCGTGCCGTCCATCGCCGGCGTTGATCACCGAGCCGCGAAAGTGCTGCGTCACCAGGTACGGCGCGCCGCTATGGGGATGGCGCAGCACAATGTAGTCGGCGCCAAGCGCCTGAACCGTGCGGACGGTATCAACCAGCGACTCGCCTTTTTTGACGCTGGTGTCCTTGGCCCCGACGGTCAGCACGTTGGCCGAAAGCGCTTTGGCGGCCAGCTCAAACGAGACACGGGTGCGGGTGCTGTCCTCCCAGAACATATTGACCACGATTTTGCCGCGCAATGTCGGCACCTGCTTGACAGGACGCGCCAGCACATCCTTCATCTGGGTGCCGATTGTGAGCACAGTGCGCAGCTCCTCGGCGCTCCAGTCATCAAGGTCGAGGATATGGCGCCGTCGGTCAGGAGTAGACTGTGAGTTCATTAGGTTGCTCCGCTTTGAAAATCAACGATAATCAGCAGCTCGTAGCTAGCAGCTAATAGCTAGTGGTCCGTCAGCCAGCGGAGACACCCGATTGTCACACGACGCTTGACGTACCCCTAGCAGCTCGCGTTCAAGTCCTTGGATCGCTCACGCAGCACCGCCTCAATAAATATGTCAAGCCCGCCGTTTAGCACCTCACGCGGGTTGGTGCTGGTGACGTTGGTGCGGGGATCTTTGATGTACGAGCGCTTGGCAAAGTGATAGGTGCGTACCACCGATCCCCACGGATCGGCGGCGGCGGTTAGCGGTCCATCGAGCCGGCTCCACAGCAGGCGGGCGTGGAGCAGCTGCAGGGCCAGCTCGCGGGCGGCACGCTCGGTTGGCGCGGTCGCCAGCGCGGCCGCACCGGTTGGCGTATGGATCGCCCGGGCCGAGGCGCGGAGCTTGCGCAGAAACTGCCCGACGGCGTGGACCGGTGTGCAGGCAACATCAAGCTCGACCACCGGCAGCTTGGCCATCGTCTCGGTCGGAACCGGCAGGACCATCACCAGCACCTGGGTGATAGCCTTCTGGCGGGACTCGCCGCTGGTCTCGGCGATGCGGTGGGTGCCCATCTCGCCCTTGAGCAGGCCGTAGGCGCCGGAGCCGCTGATGTGCAGCGTCACGCGGGCCTGCAGATCGTCGGGGGTGGTCTCCTCAACCACCTCGGTTTCCAGGCGCTTCGACTGAGCCCAGGCGATGTAGGTTGTGGTCAACTGGCGGACCCAGCGCAGGCCGGCCGCGTTGCTTTCAACCACAACATAGGCGTCGTTCCAGTCCTCCTCGGTGCGAAAGCACAGCTCCAGCTCGGCAAAGCGCAGCTCACGCTGCATGCGCGTGGCAACCCGCAGCAGCTCGGGGAACATGCGGCGCTCGCGGCGGTCCCGCACGCGCTCAAGCAGATGCTCGACCTCGTCGTACAGCCGCAGCAGATCGTCGCAGCGGTCCACCCGGCGGGCGACCTCGCCCAGGTCGGCCAGCTGGAGCTGGGCGTTGGCCGGGTCATCCCAGAACGAGGGGCTGGACATCTCGGCCATCAGCTCGGCCTGGCGATCGCGGGCCTGGAGCAGATTCAGGGTTTCGGTTAGCGTCTTCAGGCGGGCGCCCAGCTGCAGGACGACCTCGGCGGCCTCCTCGACCGTTTTCGGCTGGCCGCTTTCGGTATCCTCGGCCGGAGCTGGCAGCGGCTCGTCCTCCTCGGTGACCCAGGCGGCCTTGATGTGTTCGCGGGCCACGTACAGCCGCAGGAGGCCGCCGGCCTGGCTTGGGCGGGCCAGCAGCGTGGAGGCCAGCGGATAGGTGACCATCTTTTCGATCTGGCGCTTCAGATAGCGGGCGCCGTAGCGAATGCTGTAGCCGTGTTTGAGCAGCACATCGAGCACCGCATCGTCAAGCTCCACCTGTACGCCGCGCCGCACCAAGCCCTCGCGCTCGAAGAGCTTGCGCAGCTCGCGGGCGGCGATCTGGCGCATATCGCTTTGGGACAGCGGCTTGAAGAAGGTCACGCCATCGAGGCGGTTGATGAACTCGGGCGAGAAAAACTCTTCGGTCTCGCGCAGCACCCGCCGCTCGACCGCGTCGATCCCCTCGCGGGCCGAGAAGCCCCAGGTCTCACCTTGAACAATCGACGCGCCAAAATTGCTAGTCATAATAATGATCGTGTTGCGCAGATTGACCTCTTCGCCCATCGCGTTGACCAGCAGACCCTCATCGAACAGCTGCAGGAACCGATTGAAGATCGAGCGGTGGGCTTTCTCGAACTCATCGAGCAGCAGCACAGCAAACGGGAAATTGATCAGCGCCATCGTGAGCTTGCCGCGCCGCTCGGCATCGCTGTCGCCCCACGAGCGGCCGAACAGCTGGGCGTAGTCGAACTCGCCGCTGTAGTCGGCCATATTGAAGCGCACAAAGCGATCTTCGCTGCCAAACAGGCTGGCGGCCAGGGTTTTAGCCAGCTCGGTCTTGCCGACTCCGGTTGGCCCGAGGTAAAAGTACACGCCCATTGGCCGCGATGGGTCGTGCAGGCGGGCTTTGAGCAGCGCCAGCTTCTGAACCATCGCGGCGACAGCCGGATCCTGGCCCAGCACCCGTTCGCCGAACGAGCGGCGGAGGGCATTTTCATCGAACGGCTCGTTTTCATCGAGCAGCAGCTTGGCCAGCCCGGTGCGGGTGCCGAAGGTCGTGACAATATGCTCGTGCTCCAGCCGCGTGGCCTTTTCGCGCTCGGCCAGCAGGACGGCCTCCTCCAGCAGTTCAATCGCCTTGCCCGGAAACGCCTGGTTCAGAATAAAGCGTCCGGCCACATCCAGCACCGTGGCCTGGGCGCCGGGCTCGATCGTGATGCTGGTTCGGGCGCTGACGCGCTCGGAGACCTGGCGCAAAATCTCGGCGACATCCGGGGGCAGCAGCCTGGGCAGATGCAGCGGCGCAAACAGGTCGGCGAACGCCTCGCGGTCGGCGGCGATGGCGCTCCAGCGATCCGGGCGAGCCTCGGCGATCACCTTAATGCGGCTATCGCGCAGGCTCGACTCCAGCGCCGCGGCGAGATCATCGTCATCATCATCGCCGCGCTTGACGCCGCCGCCAACCGCCGCGTGCACATCGCGGATAAAGATCAGGACCGGCCCAAGCTCGCTGAGCTTATTGAACAGCGTGGCAACATTGGCCCGCCAGCCCTCGCCGAACTGCAGGCCGGCCAGCAGCGAGGCCGGCGAGACCTCATAGATATTCAGCTCGCGCAGGGACTCGGGCGCATCGCCAGCCACAATCCGCCGCGCCAGCTCGTGGGCCAGCGCAGTTTTGCCGGAGCGCGCCTTGCCGAGAACAATCGGATGCAGATGTTCACTCGACGTGAGCAGCTGAATAACCGTACTGATTTCAGCCTCGCGGTTGAAGGCCGGGCGGAGCTCTTCGCGCTCAACCCGTGCCCGCAGATCGACCGCACAGCGGGTGAGCAAACTATTGAGTTCAAGATCTTCAGTCATAAATCTCCGCTCGTGTACCCTGGCCTCTCCAGGTTTCTTGGTAGTGGCTGGCGCGACCGTCTGCTGCGCCTTGATATGATCGAGAAAGCGCGATGAGCCTTTGCGGCGCCGGGAATGCTGCTGGCGCGGCGCTTTCTTATGCTGCGCCTTGACCAGCTCAAGAAAGCGCGACGAGCCTTTGCGGCGGCCTGGTTTGAGCACATTACGGGTCACTAAATCAGGCCCCTTGCACAATCCACACACCATCATCAGCCTGATCAACTTCGTTCAGCACGACGTTGACCCGCTCGGACAGGGCGGTAGGGATGTTTTTACCGACGAAATCGGCCCTAATCGGCAGCTCACGATGACCGCGATCAACCAGCACCGCCAGCTGAATGGCGATTGGCCGGCCCCAGTCGCTCAGCTCGTTCAGCGCCGCCCGGATGGTCCTGCCGGTATAAAAAACGTCATCGACCAGCACCACGATGCGTCCATCGATGGCGGGCAGCAGGGTGCGCCCAAGCAGCGGGGCCGGGCCGCGTGAGTGCAGGTCGTCGCGATACAGGCCGATATCCAGCTCACCAACCGGAACTGTGACGTTTTCGGACTCGCCAATAATCGTGGCCAGGCGCTGGGCCAGCGGCACACCGCGGCGATGGATCCCGACCAGGCTGACCTTGCCAGCGCCGTCGTTACGCTCGACAATCTCGTGGGCCACCCGAGTCAGAGCGCGGCGAATTTCGTCTTCGCTCATCAGTTGTTTTGGCGACATAGCATGTCCTTTCACGAGCAGCGATAGATGGCGAACGGCATGGCGAACAGCGGTGTAAAGCGAGCTAGCCCCCCAGGCGCACCCGCATCAGGCCGGACAGATCCTGCCAGGCAGTTTTGAAAATCTTCACCGTAGTGCCCAGGTCCTCGATCCACTCAACCGGCACCTCGAAAATGCGATAGCCCTGGCGCTCGGCCTTGAGCAGCAGCTCGGTGTCGAAAAACCACTCGTTGTCCTTGACCTGCGGGATAAGCTCGTGAGCCGCCTTGCGGGTGATCGCCTTGAATCCACACTGGGCATCGCGGAAACGGTGCCAGAAAAGCAGGCGAATGATGGTGTTATAGGTGCGCGAGATCAGCTCACGTTTCCACTGGCGGGTCACAATTGCGCCGTGCATCAGACGGGAGCCAGTGCCAAGAGCGTAGTCGCTGTGCATCAGGGCGGCCAGCAAGGGTGGCAGCGCCCGCAGATTCGTCGACAGGTCGACATCCATATAGCACAGCACATCGGCATTGCTCTTGAGCCAGGCGGTCCGCAGGGCGCGGCCCCGTCCACGCTGCTCCAGGCGCTCGAAATTAACTTCGCCAGGAAAGCGTGCTTTTAAATCCTGACAAATTTCGGGCGTCCGGTCCTTCGATCCATTATCCGCGACGACAATTTGCCAGCGATACGGGCACGACGTGAGCAGAAAATCGCGCAAGGCCAGCACACTGGTCTCAAGCTGATCTTCTTCATTCAGCACGGGAATAATAATATCCACCGATTTATCGATCAGACTCATAGATCCTCAACGCAAAAAACCCCAAGCCCATAGAGTGGCCTGAGGCGTGGTGATAGGCAAGCCAGCAGCGGCTACCTGCACAAAGGTTCATCAACATGATTCCTTCGCAGCCTCACCGGACCGCACTTAAAGGACTATGGCGAATTATAGCGGCCACGCACACAGGTTGTCAATTTGATAACTTTTTGGCTCCTGGTAGCACTCGGGTATAATGGCACCAGCAATTATTGTATGGAGAAACGTGCGTGCGGATAGGTATTAGCGGTACATTTTGGGCTGAACCGAACGTTGGCAGCGGTCAGTATGTGCGTCATCTGGTTGAGCAGCTCCCCACTGTCGCCCCACAGCACGAATTTTTATTGTTTAT
Source organism: Herpetosiphonaceae bacterium (assembly GCA_013813565.1). Lineage (GTDB taxonomy): Bacteria > Chloroflexota > Chloroflexia > Chloroflexales > Herpetosiphonaceae > JACCRK01. The sequence continues at coordinate 14,855 of JACCRK010000024.1, read as the reverse complement.
TCCGGCCTATACCGGTGCCGCGATTCCGCAGATCGCCAACCTGGCGGTTGATCGAGTCCCTACGCCATTCGATACCATCCACCCGAAGCTGGCCAAGCTGTGGTATGAGCAGGTGGAGCTGCCCCGGGCTGCCGCCCGGCTGGCGGTCGATGTGCTGCACGTGCCCTACTATGCGCCGCCGCGCCGCCAGCTGGTCCCGGTGGTCACCACGGTTCACGACCTGATCCCACTGATGCTGCCGGCCTATCGCGGCTCGGCGCTGATGCGGGCCTATACGGCGCTGGCCACCAGCGCAGTGCGGCGCTCGGCCGAGATCGTCGCGGTGTCCGACCACACCCGCGATGATGTGGTCGATGTGCTGGGCATTAGCGCCCAGCGCGTGCATACCATCTACGAGGGGGTTGCGCCGGAGTATCAGCCGCAGTCGGAGGAGGCGATTGCCGCCGTGCTGGAGCGCTTTAATCTGCACTCGCCCTACCTTTACTATATTGGCGGTTTTGATACACGGAAAAATCTGCCGATGCTGCTGCGCGCCTTTGGGCGAGTGCGCCGGCGCTATGGCCATCCGGTGCAGCTGGTGATCGGCGGCCAGCGGCCTAAAGCCGCTTCGACGCTTTTTCCGGCGCTGGAGCCAACCATTCTTGATGAAGGTCTGGCCGCTGATGTAGTGTTTCTTGGCCGGGTGAGCGTCGAGGAAAACGCCGCGCTGTACGCCGGGGCCGCCGCGTTTGTCTGGCCTTCGCAGTACGAGGGGTTTGGGCTGCCGCCGCTTGAGGCGATGGCCTGTGGTGGCGTGGTGCTGGCGGCCAATATCAGCAGTATGCCCGAAATTGTGGCGCTGGGCGGCATCCTGCTGCCGCCCCATGACACCGAGGCCTGGGCGGTCATGATGCTGCGGATGCTAACCGAGCCTGAGGTTGGCAGCGAGTATCGCACGCGCGGTCTGAGCCGGGCCCGCGAGTTCAACTGGAACGTCTTTGCGCAGCAGATGATACGGATCTACGAGCGGGTTCCGGCCCGTCTGCGTCACTAAAACCCACGGTTTTTAATCCTTAAGCGGTATAGAATGGGCTTTGGTAAAAGGCAACTGTAATGTATTTTGTGACTTAATAAGACAATCAACATCACATAATGATTAGAATATTCTCATCTTTTTTAAGAATAACCCTTGGGGTGAGCGAGGGGTGACTAAAATTTATGGCTCTAGAGTGGGATAAATTATATACTGAAGAATATCTGAGAAAATGAGAACCCTTTTCTGACAACGACCTGATAGTTGCATTTTATTGACAGATATGTTAATTTCACTCTCGCATTCTCGATGCACATTAAAAGTTTATCGTCTGACTCAGGTACTTGACTTGAGGAGGGCGGGAGGTCCAGTTACGTATGCGCCATGAAAAGTCCTCGTCTGATCTGATCCACGTTGATCACGATCTTCAAGACTTCCAGCAACGTGCTGTCGAAAACGAAAATCAAATACCATCGCTAGCCGCCACCTGGCTGGCGATTAATACACGGGCGAAACAATCGCTCGGTGGATTGCCGCAAAAAGTTCGGCGCACCCCACACCGCTATTTCCTGCACCTGCTGATTCTGCTGATTCTGCCGGTTGGCCTGGTCGTGAGTCGCACCGCCGCTCAGCCAGTTGTCACAGTGGCCGCCGATCCAGCTCCTGAGCAGGCCCACGCGCATAATCAGCCTCGCCCTGTTCTGGGCGCGACGGTGATGACCAACCGCAACGAACCCAGCGATTTCCAAGATGAAGCACCAGCTGCTGGCGATGGCCCGATCAGCGACCCTGACTTCGATGATGCGCTGGTCATCCCGGCCTCACGCCCGGTCGATGTCAAGCCAGCAACACCCACCACCACGGTCAGCGCCGAGCTGGCCAACCTGCGCAACGGCCCTGGCACCGAGTTTGATCGGCTGGACAAGCTGCAAAATGGCAGCCAGCTCGAAGTTCTCTCGCGCCACGCCGACTGGGTCGAAGTGCGCACCGAGGGCGGACAGACTGGCTGGCTGGCGATTGATGTACTCGATCTTGACGAAGAGACCATCGCCGCCCTGCCTGAGCCGGCCGCCCTGCCAACCCCGCCGCCAGCACGCGTGGCCACCATTTCTCAGGAAAGCTTGAACCTGCGCGACGGTCCGGGCACCGACTACATCAGCCTGGTGAAACTATCGTCGGGCCTGGAAGTGTCGCTGGTGGCCCAATACGAGGGCTGGTATCAGGTTGAGACACCCGATGGCAATGTCGGCTGGGTCTCGGCAGAGTACCTTGGGATGCTGCCTGGGGTTCCCGAGCGCATTACTGTCGCCGAGAGCATTCCCTCGTCCAACCCGGCCCTGGTCGGCTATGCCACTGACGAGGGCGTGAACCTCCGCTCTGGCCCCAGCACAAAATTCGAATCGCTGGGTAAACTCAGCAACGGCGCCGAGCTGAGCCTGCTGGCCCGCCACGAGTCGTGGATCAAGGTTGAGACCGCTCGTGGTACCAAAGGCTGGATCTCGGCCGATCTGGTTGATGTCTCGTCGTTTGTCAAACGCCGGGTGCCCTACACCGACAATGTGCCGGCGCTGCCGAAGCCCAAACCAGTCGCCAAGCCCAAAGCAACCACGCCGACGACCCGCTCGGCCCAGCCGGCTGGCGGCGGTGGCGGCGGTGGCGCCGCCAGTGGCGATGTGGCCTCGCTGGCCTGGAACTTTGTTGGCTCCCGCTATGTCTGGGGTGGCGAAAGCCCCAGCGGCTTCGACTGCAGCGGCCTGACCAAGTACCTGTATCGCCAGATTGGCGTCTCGCTGCCCCATAGCGCCCGTGGCCAGTACAGCAGCGCCTATGGCACGTTTATCGGCAGCATGAATAATCTACAGCCCGGTGACCTGCTGTTCTTTGCCAATACCGCCGGACCGGGCATCACCCACGTGGGTATCTATGTTGGCAGTGGCACGATGATCAATGCAATGACGCCGCGATCTGGTGTTGGCGCTGTCAGCATCTACGACCGCTACTGGTCCAGCCACTACTACGGCGCACTCCGCCCGTACCGCTAGCTAACCCGAACTCGGACTGATAAAGGTGCACCGCTTGTGTGCACCTTTACTGTTTAATCTCGCTCGTTTGTCGAGTACAATACGGGCAACGTTATCTACAACTCGGCGGCAGATCCCGGCCCGCTGCGACGCAAGGAGGCGGTTTTTCTATGAAGGGTCTTGTATTAAGTGGCGGTAAAGGCACACGCCTACGCCCAATTACCTACACAAGCGCCAAGCAATTGGTTCCCGTGGCGAATAAACCGGTGCTTTTTCGAGCGATTGATGCGCTCCGCGAGGCCGGTATTGATGAGATTGGGATTGTAGTCGGCGATACCGCCGCTGAAATACGCAACGCTGTTGGCGACGGACGGCGCTGGAATGCCAAGATAACCTATATCCCTCAGGAAGCTCCCCTGGGCCTGGCCCACGCGGTGAAGATCAGCCGGGACTTTATTGGCGACGATAAATTTGCTCTGTTTCTTGGCGATAACTGTATTGAGGGCGGCGTCAATAATCTGATCAGCGACTTTGCCAGCTCCGACCGGAATGCCCAGATTGTGCTGAAAAAAGTCGCCAACCCGCAGCAGTATGGCGTGGCCGAGCTGCATCCCGATGGCACGATTGAGCGTCTGACCGAAAAGCCGCGGCAGCCGCGCTCCGACCTGGCGCTGGTGGGTATCTATATGTTCGACCAGCATATCTGGGAGGCGGTTGAGGCGATCAAGCCATCCTGGCGGGGTGAGCTGGAGATTACCGACGCAATTCAGTGGCTGGTTGAGCATGGCTACCGCGTCTACCCCTATATCCACGAGGGCTGGTGGATTGATACCGGCAAGCGCGCCGATATGCTTGATGCCAATCGTTTGATTCTCGAAGAGCTTACGCCCTACGTGGCTGGCTTTGTCGACCGCGACTCGCAGCTGGTTGGTAAGGTTACCATCGAAAAAGGCGCTGAGATCATCAACAGCGTTATTCGTGGACCGGCGATTATTGGCGAAGATACGCGCATTATCAACTCATATATCGGCCCGTTCACCTCGATCTATCACCACTGTGTGGTTGAGGAGAGCGAAGTCGAACACTCGATTGTGCTGGAGAATAGCGAAATTGTGCGCATCCCCCATCGCCTGGAGGATAGCTTGATCGGCCGCAATGTTAAAATTCACACCTCACCGATGAAGCCGCGGGCGTATCGGCTGATGCTCGGTGATAACTCGGAAGTGGGACTGCTCTGAGCAATGCGGGTGCAGGCGATGGTCTGTATCCGGCATTCTTCATACACAAACTATGGGTGATAAAACACAACAGGCCGATTGGCACTATCAGCGCGGCGTGGTGCTGGAACAATCCGGGCGCATTGCTGAGGCGGTTGAGGAATATCGTCAGGCGCTCCTGGAAAACCCGCGCCTGCGCACGGCCCATCTGGCGATTGCCCGCTACTATACCCGCAATGGTTTAGTCGCCAAAGCCGCCGATGAGTGGGCGGCGGCAATTGCGATTGCGCCCGACTATGAGGCGCTGGCCCGTCTAGCGACCGCGCAGATCGAGCTAAAGCGCTATCAGGAGGCGCGGACAACCCTTCAGCTGAGCCTCCGCCTGGTTCCTGACGACCCATTTATTCAGTACGAGCTGGCCTATATTGAATATGCCGAGGGCAACCATCGGACAGCGCTCGATCAGCTGATCGAGCTGCGGCCGATCTACAACGATGAGTGGCAGCTGCATCATCTGATGGGCAATTGCCAGATCAAGCTAGGCCTGTACGATGCGGCGCAGGCCAGCTTTGGCCGGGCCATGATGCTGACCGAGAACGATGATCATCTGGAGGAGCTGCAGGCCAGTGTTGCGGTGATCGAGCGGCTGCGTGAGTTTACCACCCTTGCCAGTCGCAAAGACCGGGCCTACGCCGAGCATGGTGTGATGTATCTGGGCAGCGAGGGTGACGACGGGGTGCAGATTGATGATCGGCCGGCGGTTGTCTGGAGCTATTCGGCGCTTGCAACCACGCTGCGCCGGGCGCTCAATCTGGCGGCAGCGGATATCTGGTGCTGTGACACGGTTATGCCGATCAACCGGGCGGCCGAGCCACTGGCGCGGTTGTTTGCCGCCCAGCTTGATAAGCCGTTGCGCGAGCCGGCGGCGGTCGATCCCAATGAGGTGGTGCTACTGGTGGCGGGCTTTCTCAGCGAAAGTGCGCTGCTGACCACAGTTCAGGAACATATACCGGCGACGACGCTCACGTTTGCGCTAAGCTTGCATCCCGACCCACGGCCCGGCGATACCCTTCCCGACATAATCGGGCTATTTGCCCGTCAGGCAACTCTGCCGTGGGAGGCCGAGCTGAGCCAGTTGCGCCAGACCGGCGCCGCGCCGAGGACGATTAGCGCGATGCTGGATACCGCCACAGCGCGCCTTGAGATCGCGCTGGCGACCCTGGGGGCGGAGCCAAACGCCGCCGCCCAGGTTGATTACTACCGCCTGCTGCATCGCCGGCTTGACCTCCCCTGAACCCAAATGGCCTAGCCAATACAGTAGAACACACTGGCGGCTAGAACACTGCTCTGCGTGCTATTCCCCACACTATCGCTGGCGCTAAACTCGTAATCCAAAAACCCATTGGTGCCTTGCAGGGTCGCGTAGGCCTCGCCGCCAACATTCACCACTGCGCTATAGACATCCTGACCACCACTGAGCGTGAGCGTCGTCCAGGCACCTGGGGGAATGCGGCTGACCTCCGAGCGGAAGCGATAGCGCACCGTGACGCTGCCGATGCCCGAGGGATCGCTCACCTCGGCGATCAGGCTGGTGCGGCTTGGCTGGCCGCTACACGTCCCGTAGAACACCTCGTTGGGGCTGGCGTAGACCCTGCCGAATGTGGGTGGGGTGGTATCACGGGGCACCAGGGTTGGCGTGGCGGTAGGCGGCAGTTGACAGGCCCGCACCTCAAAATTGGCGCCCTGAATCTGGGTGGCGTTGTCAAGGGTATCGCTCACATCCAGCCGATACGTAATCAGCCCATTGTTGCTGCCAAGATATTGCGGCGCGTCTCTAGCCACATTCACCGCCGCCGAAAGCAGCGTGCCACCTTCAACCGGCGCCTGAGCCATCGTCACCGCTGCGCCGCCGAGCGCACCGCCACGCGATGACAAAAAGGTGTAGCTCAAGGTCGCTGCGCCAATCCCCGAGGCATCACTGGCCACCAGCGAGACTGAGAGAATCCCTGGCTCATCCTGCTGGCACGGGCCGTAGTAGGTGACCAGCGGGGTGGTATCGATGCTGCCAACCAGCACTGGCGGCGCCGTGTCGCGGACAAGGGTTGGGGTGGTGCTGGGCGGCACGGGCGTCAGGCTGGGCTGAGTCGCCGTCGGGGTGGCGGTGAATGTCGGAGCGCTGCGCTGGGTCGGGGTGGCGCTGGGCACCACGACGGTCGGGGCCAGGGTTGGTACCACGGTTGGCGCCAGCGGTCGCGGCGTGGCGCTGGGCAGCTGTGGGGCTGCCGTGGCGGTTGCCGGCGGCGTGGTGGGGCTTGCGCTCGTGGTGGCGCTCGGGCTGGGCGATGGCGTGGCGGTGCTGATCGCGGTCGGCGCTGGCCGGACGGTCGCCAGGGCCACGCTGGCAGCGGTTGGCTGGGGCAGGCCGCAGGTGCCATCGCTCAGCGCTGCCGTGATCTGCGCGCCGACACACACCCGCGCCGCCGCCGAGATCGTCGAGCGGTCGCCACTAAAGGCCTGGGCCTGCACGATATACTCACCAAGGACGGTGGGACTCCAGTTCAGCTCGGCGGCCACAAGCGGGGCGGTGGCATCGGTGGCGACGCTCCCAATCTCGGTGCCGTTGACCACAAACATAATGCGGTTGATGCCGCCGCCAATCTCGCTGCGGGCGTGGGCCTTGAGCAGCGTCGGCCCAACCGGCTGGCTGGATCCATCAAGTGGCTGGTCCAGCCAGACTCGTATTCCGCTGCTGGGCGCGGCCTGGGTGCCAGCCAGCGCCCGTCCACAGCCGCTCAGCCCGAGCAGGATGACAACGATTAGCAGTAACTTTTTCATCGGCGTGACTCCAGATGTGGTGAAAACGGCAGCGGGTTGGGCAGGCACAGGGGCCTGCCCGGACGCGGATTCGTGGCCGCGCTCGTCGCGTGTGTATCAGCGATATTCCTGTCCGCTAATGCTGAGCGTGACGTTGACCAGCGCCGACCCGCTCACGTAGCTCAGCTCAAACGTTTGATCGCGCAGCGCGGCCCACTCGGCGACGCTCCGTGGCGCAAGCTCGGCAACCAGGGCGTGGCTGGCACAGGTCTGGCGGGCGATCTGGCCGGGGAAGCTTTCAGGAAAGGCATCCTGCTCATATAGGGTCAGGGCGATCGGGACGCTCTCGTTGGCCCGGACGGTAATCGCCAGCGTGGTGTTATCGCGGAGCGCTGGCTGGCTGGCGCCGCTGCGCATCGGAACGACGCCCAGTGGAACGACGGTGTTGGCGGGAAACGCCTGCGCCGCCCAATCCCGCCGCGCTCCCGCCGCACCAGCCGCCAGCGTGCCCCCAATCTCCAGCTCGGTATCGCGACAGCCCTCGCAGCTCTGCGCATCGCTCAGCTCGCCAGTGGTGCTGAGCGGGCTGGTGCTGAGGCTGACCAGCGTGACGTTGACTGTCGCCAGCCCGCTGCAGCGCGGGGTGGTCTGGGTGACCTGGGCGGAGCGGAAGGAGTTGAGCTCGCCGGCGACGGCGCTCACGCTGTAGGCGATCGTTGCGCCACACGGCAGACCTTCGCCGGGCAGCGCCAGCGACTGCTGCGACCCTGGGTTGATGTCGCGCATCCACAGCAGGCGCTCGCCGCCGCCAACCGGGTCCAGCAGGCTGGCCTGCACCCGATAGCCATTGATAGTGGCCTCGGTAAATGGCCCAACCCCGCTCCAGTCCCAGGCCAGCCCTGGAATGCCGATGGTCTGGCAGACCAGGCGCTCGCCGGCAGCTGCGGCGGCGGGCAAGGTTGCGCACACATCGCTGAGGCGGTTGGCCAGCCGCAGATTGCCTGGCACCGGAATTCCGGGCGAGACGGTGTACGGCGGCAGCAGCAGGGCCGGGTCAAGGGTGGCCAGATCGATCGGCAGGGCCTCGACCAGCGCGATGCTCGGGCTGGCCGGGTCGGTTACCGCAAGGCTGGGATTGAGCATCACATCCGGGCTAATCACCGAGCCTGGATCAAGCGCCCCCACCCGATCGGCGGGAGTGTTTGGCCCGATGCGATAGTGCAGGCGGAAGCTGGCCGGGGTAGCGGCGGGAGCACCGCTCAGGCTGGCAATAACAGCTGGCGTGCCGCCCAGGCGCGCCTCAAGATCGCTATTGTTCCACTCGGCGGTGGTGCTGCTCGCGGCGATGCTGCCCAGCGACTCGGTGTTGGGGCCGCTGCGGCCAAGGCACTCGGCGCCGATGGTGACCGGGGCGTTCTCGGTATGGCCGACGAGCACGATCTGGCCGAATGCCGGCAGCTGGGCCTGGAGATTGTAGCGGTTGGGTGCGCCAACCTCGGGCGTAAACAGAGCGAAATCACTTTGCGGCAGCCGCTCGTAGGGATTGCCATCGAAGGAAAAGTAGCAATACACGCCCTCGTAGAGCGCATCGGTCTCCAGCGCAGTCAGCGACAGGACCAGCGTGGTGGTGCCAGCCGGCAGGGCGGGCGGCACACAGGCTGCCGGGGTGCTGGCGACCGCCATCAAACTAAGCCCTTCCAGGCCATTGCCGGCCGCCGCAACCTGGTAGCGGTACTCGCCGGGCATGCTGATTGGCCCGGCGAAGCTGGTTGTGTTGGCGGCGAGCGTCGCCACCGGGTTGATGTGGGTATCGCCTGGCCCCAGGCGGTAGACCACATACCCGCTCTCATCGGCGCTATCATGCCAGGTCAGCGCGACGGTGCTGCACTCCAGCGTCGCCTGCACATCCAGTGGCGCGGCGGGGGTTCCCGGCAGCGGCTCAGTTGGCAAGCTGACGGCTGGCCCGCTGCTGGCTGGCGGCGGTGGCGGCGGCAGCACCGCAAACGTGCGCGGGACGGTCAGGAACGTGCCGCCGGGCAGCGGGGCACGACTGTCAAATCCGCTGAGGGCCGGATTAGCCCTGACCAGATCTTCGAGCGAGACTCCGGTGCGCTTGGCCACCTCCTCCAGGCTCGGCAGCGGCGCGTCGGTCGGGCGTGGCCAGCTGTCAACCCTGAAGCGACTGCCACGGGTGAGCACGTTAAACACACGCATTGGGACAACATTCGAGTCGGAAAACAGCCCTTTGGCGGTGTAGGCCCGCACCATCAGAATGTGCCGCCCCTGGGTGAGCGGGGTCCAGGCCTGCCCGAACAGCAGTGGATTAGCGCCATCGCTGAAGGTGCTGCCCTGAACCGCTACCAGCGCCCCATCAGCGTAGAGCTCGGAGCGGGTAATGCCCTGCGGGTGCTGGGCGGTGGCCTGCACAACCAGCGGCTGGCGAATCTCGGCCAGATCGCTGAGCGTCGGCACCTGCAGCGTCACGACCGGGTGCAGGGCAAAGCGGGCGGTGCCAAAAAGGAGATAGGCGACCCCGGCCACCAGCAGCGCCAGCAGCACACTCAGGCCGATGATGAGCATTTTAAAGCGAGAACGCCGCTGTGGGGCGTGTAATGATTCGCGATACGCCATGCAGAACTCCTTCTGATCGGTTGTGATGCCGTTGGGCTGTCATCAATGATGTGGCGGTGTCAAGGGAGTGGTGCTGGAACGTTGCACCAGTCTAGCACGCTGAAAACGGTGTGCCTATAGCCAGAATGTAACAAATCATTGACGGAACACTATCAATTGGCTGAGACTACTATCATCAGGATGGTGATGATGAGCTTGGCTGAGCCAGATTGCCCAAACCACAGGCCGAGCACTGTCTAGTGATCGGCCTGTGGTTTGGTTTCGCCATTGAGGGGCGAGTATATGTGACGACCTTGATCCTAACTGTGAGTTTGTGAGCGCTCAGCCCGCTGTTTGATGCCGCGCAGCATCCGGCGCTCCATCACAAAGGCGACTGGCTCAACCAGATGCCACAGAAGGTGATTGGCGAGCCCTGGCGCATAGGCGTTCCGCCCGCGCACCAGCAGGCGCGTCGTGCCGTTGGGCTGTGGCTCCAGCACAAACACCCAGGTCGCGCTGGTCTCGGGCTGCCTGGAGGCCGGGTTTAGCCCGCACATCAGGATGGCCCGCTCGGGCTGGATCGCCAGAACCAGCTGGCCGGGGAACTTCTTAGCGGCCGGGCCAAACAGAATCTCATCACCGACCTGGAGCTTCTGATAGGCGGGCAGGATCGTGTTGGCGCTGTGGATGTCACAGCCAAGCATGTTTTCCAGGCCATCATAGCTGTAGAGCCCGCCCCGCCCCTGGCCGAGCTGCACCAGCCACGGCCAGATCGCGCTCGGCGGCGCCTTGATGGTAATCGCACGGGTATAGGGCAGCGTGCTGGCCAGCTCGGCGGCAGTGGCGCCCCAGCGATTAAACCAGTGCCGCGAAACCGGTGCGCTCAGCGCCATAAGCGCCACATTGATCGCGCCAAGCGCAGTGCTCAGACGGTCGTTTGCCACGTTCATCGTATTGCTCCCTCAAGCCTGGCCTGCGGAGTTACATCAGCAGGCCAGCGGCTATAAACCCAAAGATAACAACATCGCTGAGAAAATGAATCCACCACGACCAGAACAGGCCACGAGTCTCAACCATCGCCTTGCCTAAAATCCAGCCCATAAAGATCGCCGCGATGGCGCCGAGCAAGCCGCTGGGCGTGCCAAAGTAGTGGGGCAGGCCGAAAAACACGGCCGCCATCAGCAGCGCCTGCCGGCTGCCGCCGACTGGCTCCAGGGTTGCCAGCAGCGGCGCTCGGTAGGTGACCTCTTCATTGAAGGCATTTAATCCGGCATAGAACAGCACTGACGGCAGGATTGGGACAACCTTCAGCAGCGTAGCAGCGTCTGGGCGCAGACCGAGATACAGCGTCACCCCCAGCCCAATGGCTATATACACCCCCCACTGTAGCCCGAAGCGCGGCCAGGGATCGGGCCTGGGAAAGCCGAGGAGCGGCACCGGCTCGATTGGGGCGCGCAGATCGCCGCGGGCCAGGAACAGCTCGCGGTGTCGATAGCCCAGCGCCAGCAGGACGCCGATCATCGCCAGCGCAACCACCAGCTTGCCGGTCTGCTCGGCCTGCATACGCATGTCGAATACATTGCCGCCAAACAGCGACTGTAGGGCCGGCAGGCGAAAGTTAAGCCGCGGGCGCAGCTCAGCCAGTCCAAAGAAGGCGAGCAGCACCAGAAAGTAGTTGCGCAGCGGGCGTAGCGGGCGCCACATGAGCGCCGTCAGGGCCAGCCCCACCAGCAGGGCCAGCCTGGCGAGCACCAGACCGGCAGGTGGGCTGCCAATCAGCTCGGCCCAGATGATGTCGGGCAAGGCGCTAACCAGCAGCGTGGTGCCCCAGGCCAGGCTGGTGAGGATACGATTGCGCTGCGGGATCGGGTATAGGTTCGCGGCCATGGCGGGGGAGCGCGGCTGGGGCTGGACAAACAGATTAGGCATGTGACCTCCAGGTGTTCGGTGAAGGACCTGCTGATCGGGCGCGTGAGTGGGGTGTCCAGGCTCAGTAGGTCAAGTCTAGCGCCTGGAGCTGCCAGCTGAGAAAAGGCTTAACCACCGTAGGGAAAGAGCCGATGACCTGCTCTGTGCGGCTGCACCCCCAGGGCCATGTGGACAAACCTTCCCGCCATAGAGAGACATTGTTTGGGTCGCCGGCCTGCTCAGGCGTACACTGAGATTGACATCCTAGGATGTCAATCTCATCTGGCTGGCCCGCCGCCAGCCTCAAACAGGACGTGGAGGTAGACGATGTATGCGAAGCACAATCGTCCGGCCAAGGACTCGCGGCCAACAGGGCCGCTGAGCAAGCTGACATCCCTCAGACCGCACTGGCTACCCAGCACCACTGCTGGCTGGTGGGCGGTTGGGCTGGAGTTCTGGTTTGTCGGATTCTTTGGCCTGATGCAGCTCATGGTCGCGATCGACGTAAACGCCGGGACCTTCTTCTCCAACCTCTGGCTGGCTGGCACGGCGCTGGCAATGGCCGGCAGCGGAATTGGTGGCGGCCTGGTCGCGCTCTGGGCGCTGGTCCGCCAGCGGGAACGCTCGCTGCTGGTGGTCGCCGCCGGGGTGCTTGGCGCGCTGGTGCTGATGTTTATTGCCAGCGAGCTGCTGCTCCCGCATTAGGAAATCTGGGACATCTCTAGCCTCTTCCAGCACCCGGTATCAGGTGATACCGGGTGCCGATGTGCGAGCGGCCTTTGGTCATCGCAATCAAATTGACAACCTCTTGCTACTCATCCATAATATTCCGATCTTCCGTGGCTGCACTGAACGCAGCGTTGATCAACGCTGGCTCTGGACGTGGAGCCGTGTTCATGGCTTTCCACCATAGACTGCCATCTATCCTGGTGGTTATCGAGAGGAGAATGTTCATGCCACATTATCGGTTTCGGCTCCTTATGGGCGCCCTTGTCGGCCTTTTTATTGCCGCGCTCGGTAGCGCGGCGGCCCAGCCAGCCGCGTCTGCTGGCCCGGCCAGCCCCAACGCCGGCCCTGCCCACACCCCGCTGGACTCCGTCCGCATGATCGCCCAGCGCGCACCGTCCGCCCTCAGCCCTGCCGGCCAGGCGCTGGCGCTGGAACGCGAGCCCAATAATACCGCCGCTACCGCCACCCTGCTCAGCAGCGGCGGGGTGCTTGAGGGATCGATTAATCCCACTGCCGATATCGACTTCTTCACCTTTCGGGCCGATGCCGGCGACCGCATCTACGCCGCCACCATGACCTCCTTCTCCCCCGACGACACCTCGGACAGTATGATTGAGCTCCGTGGGCCCAACGGGGTCACCGTCCTCGAGATGGACGAGGACGACGGTACCTTTGGCGGCCTCGCCTCCAGCATCGCCGGAACGCTCATTCCTACCACCGGAATGTACTTTCTGCGGGTCGTCCACTCCACGTCGTCCGACCAGATCCGGCCCTACCGGCTGTATCTGCAGGTGCAGCGCGGCAGCCCGCAGGTCGAGGTGGAGCCAAACGATACTACCGGGACCGCCCAGCCGTTGTCGAACGCCGGCTGGGTCGCCGGGTCGATCGCGGTCGCCGGCGATGTCGACCGCTACGCGCTGACCCTCACGGCGGGTGAGAGCGTCTTTCTGAGCCTGGACGCCGACCCCGAGCGCGATGCCAGCACCTGGAATCCCCGCCTGGGTCTGGGCAACTTTAACAGCACGACCCTGCTGGTCAATGATGCCAACACGGTTTCGCCGAACTCCGAGGCCTTTTTTCTGACCGTCAAGGCGAGTGGAACCTACTTTATCTACGTCAATGCGGCCACGAACACCGGGGCTGCAACGTTCACCTATCAGCTCAGCGCGACGGTGGTGCCGGCCGCCAGCCAGGCCACCTGCACCACCTACACCAGCACCGATCTCCCCAAAGCGCTGGGGGCGGAGCCGGGCCTCACCGTCTCGACGCTGACGATCCCCGGCACCCCGCGGATCAGCGACCTGAAGGTGTCGCTGGCGCTGACCCATACCAGCATGCCCGATCTTGATGTGAGCCTGACCGCCCCTCCCGCGGCTGGCGGCAACACCGTCGGCCTGTTCAGCGATATTGGGAGCCCCGCCCAGAGCGTGATGGATCTGACGCTCGACGATGCGGCGGCGCTGCCGGTGGGACTGCATGCGGCGGTCAGCGGGATGATCGCGCAGCCAGAGGCCAGCTATCGGCTGGGGTGGTTCGATGGGCAGAATGCCGGTGGGACCTGGACGCTGACGCTGTATGATGACGCGGCGCTCAATGGTGGGCGTCTGCTCAGCTGGAGCCTGACGGTGTGTAGCGATCCGCCGCCGACGGTCTGCCCGGCCGGCAGCAGCCTGACACCGGTGTACAGCAGCAATTTTGAGGCGACCGACGGCGGGTTTACCAGCTCCGGCGCGGCCAACGAGTGGGAGTGGGGCACGCCGAGCTACGCGCCGATCAGCACGAGTAACAGCGGCACCAAGGCCTGGGTGACGGATCTGGATAACACCTACAATGCCAACGCTGACCAGAACCTGCTGTCGCCCGCGATCAATCTGAGTACCTACAGTGGGCCGATCTATGTGGCGTGGGCGCAGAAGTACCAGATCGAGAACGCGAGCTACGACCGGGCTTTTGTCGAGGCGCGTCAAGTTGGCGGCGCCACGCCGCAACGGCTGTGGGAGTGGGCGGGCGCGACAATGACCGATGGGTTCGGCAACCCGACGGTGGAGATACAGGAGAGCGCGGGGTGGGGGATGCACTATGCCGATCTGAGCGGGTTCGCCGGCCAGCAGCTCCAGCTGCGCTTCCACCTCGACAGCGAGAGTTCGCTTAATCTGGGCGGGCTGGCGATCGACGATGTGACCGTGAGCGCCTGTGTGCTTGAGCCAACGTCAACGCCGGTGACACCGACCGCCACGCCGGTGACGCCAAGTGCCACACCGATCACGCCAACGGCGGTCACGCCGACCGCGACGGCGGTCACGCCGACACCAGTGACGCCGACCGCGACGTCGTTGACGCCAACGCCGGTGACACCGAGCGCCACACCGATCACGCCAACGCCGATGACGCCAAGTGCCACGCCGGTGACACCGAGCGCGACGCCAATCACGCCAACACCGGTCACGCCAAGTGCCACGCCACCCACAGGGTCCCCGACGCCAACGCCGGTCACACCGAGCGCGACGGCGACAACCACGGCGACCGCGACGGTGACAACTACAC
>JACCRK010000007.1 GCA_013813565.1 Herpetosiphonaceae bacterium | reverse complement strand
GCTACACCTACACCGATTCTACCCGCGACGGGCCAACCCCCGACATTGTCAAGGAGGCCGCCGGCCAGCCCGAGCTCGGCCAGATGCTCTCCGACTTCTTCGGCCAGTACAACCGCACGCCCTGGGTCAACATCTGGGCCGGGCTGGTGGTGGTCCTGATGCTGTGCGCCTTCACCCTGCTCAGCGAGGGGCTGCGCCGCGAGCTTGATGTCACCCGCCCGCGGGCGGCGCGCTGGTGGACGTGGCGGTAGCGCTCATCTCAGCCACCCCTGCGCACTCTCACCCCAGGATCAATCGCTTCGGCGCTTCCATAGCGATTGATCCTGGGGTTGACTATTTCCGCAACCTTTTGGGCCACGCCTAAAGCATGTTGATGCTCATCCCGCCGTCGGCGGTGATCTCAGAGCCGAGGATGAAGGCGGAGTCGCTGGAGGCCAGGAAGGCGGCGGCTTTGGCGACTTCTTCAGGGGTGCCAAAGCGCTTGAGCGGCACGCGCCCCGCCATGGTTTGGGCAAACCCCTGAACAACCTCCTCGGGCAGACCTAATTTACTGTAGATGGGCGTGTTGATCGGGCCAGTGTTGAGCGTGTTGATTCGGATTCCCCGCCCAACCAGCTCGGCGGTCAGGGTTCGCGCCAGCGAGTGGAGCGCCGCCTTGCTGGCCGAGTACAGCGAGGCATTCGCAAAGCCAACATGCGCGTTCAGCGAGCCGTTGAGGATAATCGAGGCGTTTTCATTCAGGTGCGGCAGGGCTTTTTGAATCGTGTAGTAGGCGCCTTTGAAGTTGGTTGCCATAACCGAGTCAAACACCGCCTCGCTCATCGCTTCGATTGGCCCCATTTTGGCCATGCCCGCATTGACAAACACAATATCGATCCCGCCAAAGCGCGCCGTGGTGCTGGCGAAAAGCTCGTCAAGATCATCCATAACGCTTACGTCGGCCCTGACTGCCAGCACATCGCTGCCCAGCTGCCGCGCCGCCGCCTGGAGCGTGGTCTCATCGCGGCCGGCGATCACGATTTTTGCGCCCAGGGCCTTGAACTCCAGCGCCGTTGCCAGCCCAATCCCGCTGCTGCCGCCAGTGATTACCGCTACTTTGCCGTCGAGTTTGTTCATCGGGGTGCTTCCTTTCAGTCAGATAATTCGAGAAAAAATTGTTGAGCTTTCGCTCAAGAATAAAGCTGAAAAATAAGCTGAACACTGGTGGAAGCCGGGTGTTCAGCAGGGAGTGCGGCTGTGGAAGCGCTAGATCACACCGCTAGTCCAACACGCGCAGGGTGATATCGACAATCTGCATCAAGGTGGCGTGATCGGTCTTCATTTTGGTGCTGATCTGTAGCCCATACAGGCTGTTGAGCAGAAACTCAGCCAGCAGATGGGCGTCGTGGCGACGATTAATCTCGCCGGAATCCTGACCCCGTTTGATCGCGCCCTGAAAGGCCTGCTGCAGCGCCGTGCGGCCCGCGGCGACTTTTATGCGAACCTCGGGGTCGTGAGCGGCGAGCTCGGCCGTCGAGTTGACCATCAGGCAGCCTTTGCAATCGACGTCATTCCGGCTGTACTCCAGTAGCTGCATGAAAAATTGGCGCAGTACCGCTTTACCACTCCCCGAGTCGAGGATCTGACAGCTTTGCTGGCCCTGGGTCTGAATGTAGCGCTCGAGCGCTTCTAGAAACAGCGAATGCTTATCCTTGAAGGTGTTATACAGGCTGCCTGGATTGAGGCCAAGATGCTCGCCGAGCTCATGGACCGAGGTTGCCTCGTAGCCCTGCTTCCAGAAGAGATTCATTGCTTTATCGAGAACCGCATCACGGTTGAATTCTCGTGGTCGAGCCATAGCGAAGTTCCTCCTGCCAAGGAGTATAACTGTTTTTGAGCGAACAGTCAAGAACTAATTTAGCGCCGGGCTGAACTGGGAAAACCGCTTACCCTGAGGAGGGCTCCAGCCAGTCGCGCTCGGGGTCGAGCAGGGTCTGGATGGCGGTGTAGAAGACGTGGACCGAGTTCTCGGGGCCGCTGACGAAGTGCTTGTAGACCTTATTGAAGGGAAAGACCCAGATCTCGCCGTCCCTGACTGGCAGCGCGATTCCCCAGTCACTGGTCTCGCTCTCCTGGCCCCAGCGCCCGCCGTAGGCCGCGATGATGCAGGCGCCCAGGAAGGCGCCAATCGACTGCACCAGACCGGTCGGCACCGTCTCAGCGGTGTAGTTGCCGCGAATCTGCTCGATGTAGGCGTCCAGCGTGTGGACGGCGGCCGCGTCGTACTCCAGGTCAACCTCAAGCTCGGTCTTGATCACCTGGACAAAATGGCGGCCCAGGTGCTCGATGCCCTGGACCATGCGCTCTTCGGACATTGTTTGGGTTCCTCGTTGTTTAGCAGCTAGTAGCTAGTGGGTTTTAGGCTTTAGGAAGCCAAAAATCGAAATTTTACTAGCAGCTAGCAGCTGGTGAGTTTTGGGATTTCCAATGGTCTGAATCACTAGCTACTAGCTGCTAGCTGCTAGCTACTGCAGACCCATCACCAGCCCGGCATACTTCTCGGTCAGGATTTTGGCCTGCTCGTCGCTGGTGCCCTCGGCGATGACGTGGATAAACGGGCCGTCGGGATCGGGCAGGATCAGCACCCACTCATCGCCAAGCTCGATCTTGATGCCGTCGATGTGCTCGGGCGAGCGCTCAGCGTACTGCTCATTGAGAATGCGCATCACCTTGCCCTTGTGCTCCCAGCGACACGGCACCTTGGTCTGGGCCATCGTCGAGCGCGGCAGCGTGCGGCGCACCTCGGAAAGCCGCACGTTGGCCCGCGCCAGCAGCTCCATCAGTTTCACAATCGCAAACAGCCCATCGGCGATCGGATAGAAACCGGGGAAGATCAGGCTGCCGGCGCCGTCGCCGAGCAGATGCAGCTGGTTGCACTGGGTGGCCTGCTGCATCAGCGCGCCCAGGGCCGTCTTGGTGCGCTTGATCTTGCCGCCGTAGCGCTCGGCCAGCCGGTCGAACAGCCGCGGGGCGGTGACTGGAATCGCCACCGTGCCGCCGGGGTTAGCCTCCAGCACCAGCGCGGTCAGCGCGGCCAGCAGCTCGGTGTCGGTCAGGCGCTGCCCGGTGTCGTCAATGACAAAGATCCGCTCGCTGCCCGAGTCGAGGCGCACGCCCAGGTCGGCGTTCATCACCGGCACAATCGCCGACAGCCGCTGCATCCCGGCGTTGAACTGATCGGCGGTCTGGAACAGGCGATCTTCGTCGGTGTTTGAGTTGAGCTCAACCACATCGACGTTCAGGCGGCGCAGAATCGCCCCAAGCTGTGGCGCGGCGTTCGACGAGGCATAGTCGACAACGATGCTCCACTGGTTGGCCAGCGTCTCAAACACACTCGGGTGGATCGCCTCGATGAAGTTGTCGAGATACAGCTCGTGCAGCCCATCGGTCTCGGCGATCCGCCCGATCTCGTCGAGGTACACGCGCCGGTAGTCTTCGCGAAAGTAGGTGTTTTCGATCTTGCGCTCGGTGTCACTGCCCAGATCGAGGCCCTTGGCGTCGAAGAACTTAATATCCACCACCCGGTTGTCGAGCGGCGACAGCCGGACGTGAATGCCGCCGGCCGCCTTGAGCGCACAGGTCAGATAGCGGGCGATCGGAATCGGCACGCTGTGGAGATCGAGCACGTTGATGCCGGCCGAGGGAATCCCGGCGATCAGCGCCCGCTTGAGCATGCGCGGGGTGTAGTGGGCGTCGCGGTTCATCGTGACCGTGCTGCCTTTGGGCAGGATTGCGCCATAGGCCGCGCCCAGCTTGGCGCAGAACTCGGGCGTCAGATCGATATTGACCAGCCCGGTGATGCCATAGCGGCCAAACAGCACCCGCCGCCCCTGCGCGCCCCAGATAATCGAGGCGCTGACGGTCGCGCCCTCCTCGACCTCCTTGGAGGGCCAGATTTTCACGTTGGGCTGGATGACCGCGCCCGAGTTGATGATCGTGCCATCGGCGACGACCACGCCCTCGAACAGCAGCGAGCGGCTTTTGATATTGCACTGCTTGCAGACGATCGCGCCGCGCAGCTCGGCCCGCTCGCCAATATACGAGTTGCGCCAGATCACCGAGCGGTCGATGGTCGCCCGCGAGTCGACAATCGTATAGTCGCGCACCACCGATGGCCCGAAGATCAGCGTGCCGCCCTTGATTTTGACCCCGTGGCCGAGGAACACTGGCCCGTGGAGCTGGGCGTCGGGCGCGATCTCGACCTCGCCCTCGGTCCAGATGTCGCCGCCGATATTGACGCCCAGGCGCGGCAGATTGACCAGGCCCGACAGATAGTCGGCGCAGGCCCGCATATAGGCCTCGATGGTGCCAACATCGGTCCAGTAGCCCTCGGCGATGTAGCCGTTGAGCAGATTGCCCCGCCGCAGCAGCATGGGAAACAGGTCTTTGGAGAAATCAAAGGGCTCGTTGAGCGGAATATCCTCCAGCACCACCGGATCGACGACATAGATCCCGGTGTTGACGGTGTCCGAGAAGACCTCGCCCCAGCTGGGCTTTTCCAGAAACTGCTTGATCCGCCCGCTCTCGTCGGTGATCACCACGCCGTACTCCAGCGGGTTGGGCACGCGGGTCAGGGTCAGGGTGGCGACCGCGTTGGATTTCTGGTGGGCCTCCAGGATGGCGCCGAGGTCGAAGTCGGTCAGGGCATCGCCGGAGATGACCAGAAACGGCTCATCGTCATCAAGCAAACGGGCGGCGTACTTGATCGCGCCCGCCGTGCCAAGCGGCACCTCTTCCACCGAGTAGGTGATGTTGACATCGAACGCCGAGCCATCGCCGTAGAAATCCTGGATAATATTGGCGAGATACTGCACCGTAATAATAATATCGGTGATCTCGTGGCGCTTAAGCAGCTCGATAATATGGCCCATCACAGGCCGATCCACGATCGGAACCATTGGTTTAGGTCGGCTGATGGTTAGTGGCCGCAAACGCGAACCCTCGCCGCCAGCCATTAACACTGCTTTCATGGCGACCTCATCTCAGCGAACATGCAACCAGGGCACAGGCGTGCGAGCAGCAAGACAGGGCGACTCGGCTACAGCAAAGTATAGCACGGAGTGGCCGGGCCGCTTGCCAGCCACGGGCTGCCCACGCCGCCTGGGAGCCTAATGATCATGTGAGCGCTAAGCGCTGGCTGAGCCGGTCGAAGCCACATGATGGGCTTCGACCGGCTCAGCCAACGGAGACGCCCAATCATCACTGGACGCTTGACGGACTAACGAGTCCCTAATCCCTAACCCCTAATCCCTAGCCCCTCAGTACACATCGCCATCCTGCAGAATCTCGATGCGGTTGCCGAAGGGGTCGGCGACGAAGAAGCGGCGGACGTGGGGCAGTGTCGAATTATCGGTGATAGCGACGCCCGCCCGTTCCAGCGTCTGCCGGGCCTGCCCCAGGTCGGCGACGCGCAGGGCCGGGTGGGCCTTGCGGGCGGGCGTGAAATCCGCCTCGACCCCAAGGTGCAGGGCGACCCCTGGCCCGGCAAACCAACAGCCGCCGCGTCCGGCCACCTGCTCCGGCTTTGGCACCTCGGTCAGCCCGAGGATTGTGGCGTAGAAGTGGCGGGCGGCGGCCTCTTCCCCGGCGGGCATCACCAGCTGAACGTGATCAAGTCCGACAATCTGCATACGGCGGCTCCTTTCAAAATAGTGCCAGCCTATTTTTACCCACAATCGGAAGATTCGCAAAGGCGGTTACGGCGACCTGTCCTCCATTGCACCACCTATGTACGGCGGGTCTTCGTACCCGCCTGCCTGCCGCTCGCCCAACTGGCTATATTTAATTTTTGCATTTGACTTTATAATAATAGGTATGAATATCCTTAACCTTGAATCAATAAGCAAGTCGTATGGCCCCAAGGAGCTGTTTCACACAGTCTCGCTGGGCCTTGATGATACTGATCGCATCGGCCTGATTGGCGTCAACGGCAGCGGCAAGTCAACGCTGCTGAAAATTATTGCTGGCCTGGAGCAGCCCGACTCCGGCCGCGTCACCGTGCGCGCCGGGGTGCGGGTCGGCTATCTGGCCCAGGACCCGGCCATGGACGACGCCGGGACGGTGATCGACTACGTGTATGGCACCTCCAGCCCGGCCCGCGACCTGCTGCGCCGCTACGCCGCCGCCACCACCCGGCTCGAGCACGACCACGATGACGTCGAGGCGCTCCACCTGGTGGCCGCGCTGGGCGAAGAGATTAGCGCGCTCGATGCCTGGGACGCCGAGCGCAACGCCAAGACCGTCCTCTCGCGACTGGGGATTAACGACTTTGACGCGCCGCTAGGCACGCTCTCCGGCGGCCAGCGCAAGCGGGTGGCCATGGCGCGGGTGCTGATCGACCGGCCCGACCTGCTGATCCTCGACGAGCCAACCAACCACATCGATCCCGATACGGTCCAGTGGCTGGAGGGCTACCTCGGCAGCACCCCCGGCGCCCTGCTGCTGATCACCCACGATCGCTATTTCCTCGATCGGGTGGTCAACAAAATCGTGGAGCTGGACGATAAAACGCTGTACTCGTATCCCGGCAACTACCAGCGCTTTGTCGAGGCGCGGATCGAGCGCGAAAAACAGCGCGACCAGGCCGATCTGTCCCACCGCAACATGGTGCGCCGCGAGCTGGCCTGGCTGCGCCGGGGCGCCGCTGCCCGCACGACCAAGCAGAAGGCCCATGTCGAGCGCGCCACCACGCTGGTCAACGAGGATCGGCGCCGCGATACGAGTAAGCTGGAGCTGGAGATTAGCGGACGGCGGATCGGCAAACAGCTGATCGATATCAACCATGTCTCGAAAACCCTGGGCGACCAGGTGCTGCTGCGCGATTTCTCCTACGAGCTGCTGCGCGACGATCGGTTGGGCATTGTCGGCCCCAACGGCGCCGGCAAATCGACCCTGCTCAACCTGATCGCCGGGCGCACCTATCCCGACAGCGGCGAGATCGTGGTTGGCGAGACCATCCACATCGCCTACTACGATCAGCTCAGCAGCGACCTCGACCCGAATCTGCGCCTGATCGACTATGTCAGCGATGGGGCGGCGGTGATTGTGACCCCCGACGGCGGCACCGTGACCGCCGGACAGATGCTGGAGCGCTTTCTGTTTCCGCCGGCCCAGCACTGGTCGCTGATCGGCACGCTGTCCGGCGGTGAGCGGCGCCGCCTGTATCTGCTGCGAACCCTGATGCGGAACCCGAATGTGCTGCTGCTCGACGAGCCGAGCAACGACCTGGACGTGCAGACAATCGGCGTGCTGGAGGACTATCTCGAGTCGTTTCGCGGCGCAGTGATTGTGGTCTCCCACGACCGCTCGTTTCTCGACAACACCGTCGATCATCTGCTGGCGTTTGAGCCGGGCGGGCGGGTGCGCCACTATCCCGGCGGCTACACGGCCTACCGCGAGGCGCGGGCGCAGGAGGAGGCCCAGGCGGCCCAGAAAAGCAAATCTGCCGTCGAGCGCCCGCGCGGCGAGCGACAGCGCAAGATTACCTTCAACGAGCAGCGTGAGCTGACCAGCCTGGAGGCGCGCATCGCCACCCTGGAGGCCGAGCAGGTGCGCCTGGCCACGGCCATCAACGCAGCCGGCGCCGACTATCAAGCCTATATCGCCCTCACAGCTGAGCTGAGCGCGGTCCAGGCCGATCTTGAGACCGCCTTTGAGCGGTGGGCCGTGTTGGCGGAGCTGGCCGCCGCCGTTTAGCCAAGCAAACACTGAACTGAGAGTGCTATGCCTGAGAGCGAACATATCCTGATTGTTGACGACCAGGAGGACAACATCTTTATCATGGAGCGGATGTTGCAGCGGGCCGGCTATCAGGTCTCCAGCGCGGATAGTGGCGCGGCGGCCCTGGAGTTCCTCAGGCATAGCGTTCCTGATTTGATTTTACTCGACATAATGATGCCGCAGATGGATGGCTACGCCACGCTGCACGCCATCCGCGAAAACCTCAGCCTGCCGTTTATTCCAATTATGTTTGTCACCGCCAGACAGACCATCGCCGACACCGTCACTGGTCTGGACAGCGGCGCCGACGACTATCTGATCAAGCCGGTCAACCGTGACGAGCTACTGGCGCGCATGCGTGTGCTGCTGCGCCTGAAGCAGACCCGCCGGGAGCTGCAGCGTGAGCAGGAGCACCTGCGCCTGCTCTACAATGTTTCGCAGACGCTGCATCGTTCACTGGATATCGACCATGTCTTGGACAAAACCTTGCGAATTATCAGCGAGATGCTGGGCGCGACCCAGGGCAGCGTGCTGCTGCTCAATGCCGAGCTACGGGTCTGGCGCAAGATTTTTTTCCGCCCCCACCTATCCCTCGACGAGATCGACCAGACCTTGGATGCGATCCTGCGCGAGGGGCTGATCTCGTATGCGCTGCGGAGCGGCCGAATTCAAATCGCCAGCGACACCAGGATCGACCCACGCTGGCTGCCGCTGCCCACCGATGGCGAGCAGATCGGCTCGGCGATGGCCTGGCCACTCCACGATCATCTGAGCCAATCGCTGGCGGGCGTGATGATCCTAATCCATCCGCAGGCCAACCACTTCAATCCCAGCATTGAGCCACTTGCCGTCGCCCTGGCCGATCAGATCAGCGTGGCGCTGACAAACGCCTCGGTCTATACCCGGCTGCGCGAGGCCGAGGAGAGCCGCGACTCATTTATTCAGATGCTGACCCACGACCTGCGCACGCCGCTGGCGGGGATGATCGGCTGCTTCGATGCGCTGAACACCACCGCCCTCGATGGCAATGCGCAGTTTTTTGTCGAGCTGGGCTTTCGGGCCGGGGCTGCCCAAAAGCGACTGATCGACGATCTGCTTGATGTCTACAAAGCTGAGGCCGGCCAGCTGGCGCTTGATCGCGCCCCCAGCTCGCTGGCCCAGCTCGGCATGCTGATGCTGGAGCAGATTGGTCCCAGCGCGGCCGAGCTTGGGCTCAAGCTGCAGGTTGACCTCCCCGTGCTGCCGCTGGTCAAGCTTGATGAGCACAAAATGATCCGGGTGCTGGCAAATCTGGTCAGCAACAGCATCAAGTGCACCCCACGGGGCGGCAGCATCACGGTCGCGGGCGGACTTGATGCCGCTGCCCAGAGTCTGACGCTGCAGGTTGTCGATACCGGCCAGGGGATTGCCCCAGAGGACCTGCCGCATATTTTTGATCGGTTCTATCAAGGCCGCACCCGCGCCGCCACCCGTGGCACCGGCCTTGGCCTGACGTTTTGTGCGCTAGTGGTCACCGCCCACGGCGGCAAGATTAGCGTGGAAAGCAGCGCTACGGTCGGCACAACAATAACGATCTCTCTGCCATTGAAGGAGTGAATGCTATGCTCGTCGGACGTTGGCGCATTCTGGTGGTTGACGATGACACCATCATTCGGCGGACCCTGGTCAGCAATCTGCTTAATGATGGCTTCGAGGTGCTGTCCGCCGAATGTGGCCCAGCAGCGCTGGAGCTAGTCGATTCAACCTGGCCCGATCTAGCGGTGCTGGATCTGATGATGCCGGGCATGACCGGCTTCGAGCTGGCCGATCGGCTGCGGCGCTACCTCGAAATGCCGATTATCATGCTCACCTCGATCTCCGATGAGGCCACAATAGTTGAAGGGCTGGAGCAGCACGCCGACGACTACATGATCAAGCCCTTTCGCTACCCCGAGCTGCGGGCGCGGATCAACAAGCTGCTTAAGAAATCCTACGAGGGCGGCCTGCACCCAGGCGAGGCGGTGGTGATCGACAGCAATCTGGCGGTGAACTTTGGCCAGCACGTCCTGATCAAGAACAACCAGACGGTGCCGCTGGAGCCAATCGAGCTGCGGGTGCTGTATCTGCTGCTCCAGACCCCCACGGTTCCGGTGGCGACCACGACGCTGCTGCGCAAGGCCTGGGGCGCCGGCGAAGAGGGCGATCAGTCCTCGCTGTGGGTGCGGGTGCGCTCGCTGCGCCGGAAACTTGAGGATGAGCCATCAAATCCGCGGTATCTCAAGACCGTGCGCGGCGTTGGCTACGTGTTCGACGTGGCGCCGCGCCGGGGGCTGTAGGCGGCGTCCGGCCGTAAATTGGTTCGTAAACTTCACGCTATATCTTGATAGCACAGCTACTATGGCTGCGTACTGAATTGAAACAGGACTGTGCTATGTCAATCGAAGTGCTGCTGATCGATCCTGACAATGTCAGCCGGACACTGATTAAGTATCATCTTAAACGAGCGGGCTATATTGTTCACGAAGCGGCCAATTGCGAAGCCGCCCTGCGCTTCTCGCCCTACGTGCGCCCCAGCCTGATCATCGCCGATGAGTCGGTGAATCTGGAGGAGCAGCCGAGCGGACAGATTAAATGCTATACCGCGCTGCCCTGGGTGGTCCTGACGGACTTGCCGGCCCCGCAGCGGACTGAGTCCAGGCGAACCTATCTTGCCAAGCCGGCGCTATCCAGTCAGCTTCTACGCTGCATTGACGCCTTGATGACATCCTGCTAGACATGGGCTGCGTAAAATAACCTCAGAGGCATCGTAAGATATGCCCCTGGGGAGTTTTTTAGGCATTTGGCTAACGTTCGTCCATATATCGCCTGCTATAATATGAGCAGTGAGCGGCACAGGGTGAGAGGCAACGCTTCCACAGTGCAGCGTTCAGTATACAACCAGGAGTTATCTATGGAATTTCGGATGGGCATGTCGCTTGATGTGCAAACGCAACAAACAATGTCAACCAAAGCATCACCGGCACTGATTGCGCTGAATAATATGCTGGTGCTCTCAACCCAGGAGCTCCAGCAGCTCATCCAGCAGGAGCTCGAAGAGAATCCGGCGCTGGAGAATGTTGATGTAGAGCCAGAAGAAGCCTGCGATCGTTGCGGACGCTCCATCAGCGGCACTATCTGCATGCACTGTGCGCAGGAAGATCTCCGGCTGGCTGAGTCGGAGCGCAATGACTACTCGGCCCCCGGCGACGACGAGGAGTTCGACCCGCTGATGATGGTGGCCACGCCGGCTATTCTCAGCGAGGTGCTGCTCCGTGACCTGCGGGCCTCGTTGCCTTCCAGCGAATATTTCATCGCCGAGTATCTCGTTGGCTGTCTCGATGAGCAGGGCTTTCTTGATGCCTCAACCGGCGATATCGCCGCCACGCTGAATATCAGCGAAGAGCGGGTGATCGATGTGCTGATGAAGCTGCAGGAGATTGCCCCGGTTGGCGTTGGCGCCCGCGATGTCCCCGAGTGTCTGCGGCTGCAGCTGCGGCGGCTGGATGAGGAAGAGATTACCCACCCGTTTGTCGAGAAGATGATCTCCGTCCACTGGCAGGATCTCGGCGAGCATCGCTATGGGGCAATCGCCCAGTCTCTGGGGGTCGAGTACGAGCAGGTGGTCGAGGCCCGTGAGTTTATTCGCCAGTACCTGCGGCCCTACCCGCTGTCGCTGAGCAGCGATGGCAATACGCGCACCAACTACATCATGCCCGACGTGATTATCCGCGATGTCGAGGGCCAGCTGGAGGCCGAGGTGCTGATGTCGGAGCGCTCATTTCTGCGGATCAACCCGCTCTATCAGACGCTGTCGCGCCAGTCGGCCAGTCGCGACGGCGAGATCTCCTCGGAGGAGCGCGATCACCTGAGCCAGTATGTGTCGCGGGCCCAGATGTTCCTGACCAATATTCGCCAGCGCCGCGAGACCATCCGCCGAATCGCGGTCTACCTGATCGAGCATCAGGAGCCGTTTCTGCGCCAGGGCGTGCGCTTCCTGCGGGCCATGACCCGCGCCGAGGTCGCCGATGGCATCGGGGTCCACGAGTCAACCGTCAGCCGCGCCACCGCCAACAAGTATGTCCAGATCCCCAACCGCTCGGTGGTGCCGTTCAGCCATTTCTTCACCGCCTCGCTCAACGTCAAGGATGTGCTGATGGAGCTGGTCGGCAACGAGACCACTCCGCTGACCGATCAGGAGCTGGTCCAGCTGCTCTCGGCGAAGGGCTTTGATGTGGCCCGCCGCACCGTGGCCAAATATCGCAACCAGCTGAATATCCTGCCCTCAACCCTGCGCTAAACAAGGCACCCGATCAGCCGCCGCGTCGGGCGATTGCTGATCGGGTGCAGCTATGGCCTGACTCTTGCATATACGCCGCTTTAATCTGATTATGCTGCTGCTGAGCAGCGGCATCGCGCTGTTGCTGGCTCGCGTGGTCGCGCTGCTCTTTGCCGCCGACCCGAGCCAGCCGTTTGTCCAGCTGCTGCTATGGATCACCGCGCCGCTGCTGGTGCTGGTGGCCTGGATCGATCGTTGCCAGCCGGCGACCGGGGTGCGCTTTGAGCGCGGCACGCTGCTGCTGGCCGGGGTGCTGCTGCTGGCCGGGGTGTTGCTGGCCTGGCAGCGCCACAGGAGGGAGCGGATCAATGAATGAGATTTTGCGAATAGCGCTGATTATCGCCGCTGTCTCCGGGACGCTCGGCCTGATTGGGGTGGCGCTGATCTACCGCCGGCTCAAGCGGCTGAATATCCCACCCGAGGCGACCTTCCGCGAAACCCTCCAGCGCATCCCCTTCAGCGTGGTGCTGGTGCTGGACCTGCTGGACCTCGGCTTTGATGTGCTGGCGACGCCCTTTGTCTGGTGGCTGCTTGGGCGCTTCAATCTGCGGGCCCTGCGCCGGGTCTCCACCATCGAGGCGCTCATCCCCGGCACCCAGATGATCCCCACCCTGACGGTTAGCTGGATTGCGGTGCGCCTGTTCGACCCATCCCTGCGCTCGTTTGAAACCCCGCCAGAAAATCGCCACCCCTAAGCCGCGGTCTGTCCCACGTTCATAACGGGGATGCCGCTGTGGCCAGTGTTCGTTATTGCGAGGCTAGCATGAAGATTGCGCTGATTATGAATCCCGCCTCCGGGACGGCCGCCGAGGGCGAGCTGCTGCAGGAAGCGTTTGCCCCGATGGGCGATATCACCATTCATACGACCAGCGCCGCTGGCGATGGCGTGCGCCTGGCCCAGCTCGCCGAGGCCGACGGCGCCGACATGATTGTGGCCGCCGGCGGCGATGGCACCATCAACGAAGTGATCAATGGCCTGATGCAGGTCGGCAGCAGCGGCCCGCTGGGGATAATCCCGCTTGGCACCGGCAACGACCTCGCCCGCACCCTCGACCTGCCGAACGATCCGGTGGCGGCCTTTGAGCTGCTGACCCACGGCACACCCCACCAGCTTGACGTCATTAAGATCACCGGCCCCGACCTGACCCACTACGCGCTCAACGTGGCCGCCGGGGGCTTCAGCGGCCAGGTCAATGAGGTGCTGACCAGCGAGCTGAAGGCGGCCTGGGGGCCGCTGGCCTATCTGCGCAGCGCGATGGAGGTGCTGCCGGACCTGACCAACTACCGCACCACGATTCAGTACGATGACGAGGCGGTGCAGACCGTCCACGCGCTCAACATTATTGTCGCCAACTGCCGCACCGCCGCCGGTGGGGTTCTGGTGGCGCCGCTGGCCAACCCCGAGGATGGCCTGCTGGATGTGGTGATCGTGCGCTATGGGACGCTGGGCTCGCTGGTCGGGGCGGCGGCACGCTTATTGGTCAATGGCAACTATATCGACAGCGCCAATGTCGAGCATCGCCGGGCCAAAAAAGTGCGCGTCGCCGCCACGCCCGGCATCTGGTTCAACGCCGATGGCGAGCTGCTGACCAACGAGCCGCTGGAGTTTCAGGTCATCCCCGGAGCGCTCCGGGTGATCGTTGGCCCCAACTATCGGGCCGAGATTGACGACGCTGGCGCAGCGCCTGAAATCATAGTTGAGATCGATCCCGCGCCGGTGATGCCGGCCTGAGGCCCATTGCAAAGGAGCACACCTGATGAGCGACCAAACCGATAATCGAGACTTTGACGAGGAGCTGCGCGAGATGGCCGGCTATCGCTCGGAACAGGATCAAGGCATGGGGGCGATCAGCGCCAGCGAGCTGGAGCATATCGGCAACCCCACCGTCACCGACATCTACCAGATGGACAACGACGAACGCAGCGACATGATCGATCCCGAGGATGAATCGCTGGATACCCTGACCAACGCCAACCTGCGCGAGGGCGAGACCGATGATGTGATGGAGGCGATCGAGGAAGGCCTGAGCTATGTCCCGCCGATCGACCCGCCCCTCCAGGCCGACTCCGACGCCGCCTTCGAGGTCAGCGTGGTCAATGGCTTCGCGATCGATGCCAATGAGCCCGGCAACGAGCGCGTCGCCTCGCTGACCAAGCAGGTCCACGTGCGCCTGCTCCACGACGCGGCGACCGCCCAGATCGCCCACCGCATCCACGTGCGCGAGGTTGAGGCCGGCGTGATCGAGCTGAGCGGCGTGGTCGACGACCTGACCGACGAGGACCTGCTGCTCGGTGTCGCCGAGTCCGTCGAGGGTATCGACGAGGTGGTCAGCGCGCTGCGGGTCCGCGGGGTCGATGCGTAGGGTTGGCGGCGCTATGGCTCACGCTACGCCATGTATGCTGCGAGTCCGGAACGCGGTTGAGAGGATCTGGGATTGGGTACTGAGCAGATCGATCTTTCGAACGAGCATATTCGTCATGAGCTGGCTGGGCTGCTGAACGCCTGCGAGGATCGTGAGCCGCTCTTTCACCGCCAGATATCGACGGACGAGCTTCCCTCGCTGCTCACAGATCTAGCTGCCTTCCAGCTGGAAGGGCAGATTTGGCGGAATAGCAGCGGCGTGGCGGAAGCGTTCGGCTACCTGCGGTCATTTCATGTCAACGGCGCAGTTAACAGCGATCTGCGTTTCTTTGTCGATCCCGCGATCTGGAATGACGCTCGCGAAGGCACTATTTTTGACTGGGGTATGAAACTGGCGCAGGCTGGGCAAGCTGAACACGGGTGTGAAGTGTGGTTGTACAGCGACTGTCTACCAACGAGCATCTGGCGGAAAGCCGCGCTTGAGTGTCAGGGATTCGCTCCGATCCGCTATTATTACCAGCTGGAACGCCCGCTCCAGGCGCCGATTCCCAGCGTGGAATGTCCTGCTGGCTATCGTATACGCCCGGTCAAGGCGCCCGCTGACCTGCCAGCCTGGGTTGATCTTTTTAACGCGGCCTATGGCGGGCAGTGGAACTATGTGCCAACGACGGTGGAGGCGCAGGCAGCGCTGCGGCAAGACCAGCGCTACTGCAATCGCTACGATCTGCTGGTGGTCAACTCCACGGGCACGCCGGTGGCTTTTTGCCTGGGATTCGTGCTTAGTCGGGGTGGCTCGCCGACGGGCTGGGTGCTGGAGATTGGCACCCAGCCCGCGCTGCGCAACCTGGGCCTGGGGCGAACGCTGCTTGCCGCGCTGCTCCGGCGCTTTCAGGAAGATGATCTGGCGACGGTGCGGCTTGCCGTTGATGGCGAAAACCCCAGCGGAGCAAAACGTCTCTACGAAAACCTGGGCTTCACGGCCATCAGCAGCGAGATTGTGTACGGTCTCAGGCTGGCCTCTGGACCCCAACTGGCATCTGGCTAGTCGGGCGACCACCGCCCGCGATCAGCCCAGGCAAACCCAGCGGCCAGACGATGCATGTTCACCACGCGCCGTGGGTGACCGCCGCGCCCAGCACGGCCAGCGTCACCGCCTCGGCAATCTCGCACAGCGCACCATAGGTATCGCCAGTCAGCCCGCCGAGCGATCGCACCATTGCCTGGGCGCAGATCACGGTCGTCGCCGCCACGACGGCCAGCGCCAGCCCGCCCCACCAGCCGGCCAGCAGCACCGCCCCGGCCACCGCCGACCCGCTGGCCCACCCCAGATCGCTGCGCCGGATGTGGTCGCGAAAGGTGCGGCCCAGGCCACCCTCGGCGGCGGCCGGAAACCAGAAGATCCCGAGCAGGTTGGCCCAGCGGCCGAGGATCGGCGCCAGGATCAGCGCCCGCCAGGCGAGCGGGCCGCAGGTCAGCACAAAGGCCCACTTCAGCAGCACCACCCCGATCAGCGCCAGCGCGCCCATCGTGCCGATCCGGCTGTCCTTCATTATCTCCAGCTTGCGCTCGCGGGACCGCCAGCTAAACAGCGCATCGCCGCTGTCGGCGATCCCATCGAGATGCAGGCCGCTGGTCAGGGCGCCCCAGGTCAGCACAGCGCACAGCGCGCCGGCCGGCCCGCCCCAGAGCCAGGTCGCGCCCCACCATGTCGCCGCCACCAGCCCGCCGATCAGCGCGCCAGCCAGCGGGAACGTCGCCATCGCCCGCACCAGCGCGATCTCGCTCATCGCCGGCGTGCCAGGGATTGGCAAAATCGTCAGGAAGCGCAGGGCCTCGGCCAGCCGGCCGTAGAGGTTCTTGAGCATGGATTTCCTGTTCAGTAGGCGATACAGCGGCCTATTGTACTCTACCTTGGGCCGCGCGGGGCGTTGCTTGCGTGCCTAGGGTGTTGGGCGGGGCTGCCGGTGGTTCGCGGCTGGGGTTTGGGGTGGGCTGTTGGGGATTGGGGTGTTGCTTTTGATTCGCCTGGGGATTGGGGTGTTGCTTGTGATTCGCCACCCCTCCGTCCCATCCACCCAGAGGGTACCCGGGAGGGAGACCCAGGGGGTTTTCATCCCCCTGGACCCCCTAAATG
>JACCRK010000395.1 GCA_013813565.1 Herpetosiphonaceae bacterium | reverse complement strand
TGCGGGACCGGCTGCGAGATTGGACGCGGCTGGGGCTGCGAGATCGGCCGCTGTGGCGGCTGGCTGGGCGGATTGCTGGTCGCTGGATTCGCCGGCGCGGCCTGCGGCTGGGAGATCGGCCGATTCGGCTGGGAGATCACGGTCTGGGCCTGCGAGATTGGGATCTGGGGCTGCGAGATCGTCTGGCCGGCGCTGCCAGCCTCGTGGCCCCCAACCCCCAGCTCCTGGCTGCTCAGCCCCGACGAGATTCCCAGCGCCGCATCCAGCGCATCGGCCAGCGCCGCCCCGGTCGGGTAGCGGTCGGCGGGGTCTTTGGCCAGGGTTTTGAGGATGACCGCCTCAAGCTGCGGCGACATCTCCGGGCGCAGCTCACGCGGCGGGCGCGGTGGCTCGGTCATGTGCAGCATTGCGATGGCCAGCGGGTCGGCATCGTCGAACGGGATTCGGCCGGTCCACATCTGATACAGAATAATGCCGATGCCGTACAGATCGCTCTGTGGCACCACTTTGGCCGACGAGATCGCCTGCTCCGGCGCGACATAGTGGGGCGAGCCAAAAATCTCGCCGCGGGTGCCCACCTCGGTCAGCAGGGCCAGCCCGAAATCGGCCAGCACCGCCCGGCCAGCCTTGTCGATCATAATGTTCGATGGCTTGATATCGCGGTGGATGACCCCTTTGCCGTGGGCGTAGTCCAGCGCGGCGCAGACCTCGCGCACCAGCCGGGCCAGTGCGCGCGGCGTCCAGACCGCCGGATTGAGATTGATATCGCTCAGCACCTGATACAGATCGACGCCCTCGATATACTCCATCACCATATACAGCAGGCCGTTGGCATCGCCGTACTGGTACAGCCGCACAATGTTCGGGTGCTCCAGCTGGCCGATCGCCTGGGCCTCGCGCTTGAAGCGGCTGGCGTACTCCGACTCGGTGCGAAAGGGCGCGTCGATCACCTTGATCGCGACATTGCGCTTGAGCCGCACGTCCATGCCCCGATATATATTCGCCATCCCGCCCCGGCCCAGCAGCGCCTCAATCCGATAGGCGTCGAGATACTGGCCGACCAGATTTTCCTCGGGGTTGAGCGGCGGCAGCGTGCTGGGAAGCGACGGCTGCGACTCGCTGGTCGGCGGGCCACTGGCTGGCGGCGCGGCGCTGGGCGGACCGGGCTGCGCCAGGCTGCCAGTGCCAGGCTTGGCGAGCTGCATCGCCGCCTCCAGCGCCGCGATCAGCTCGGCGCCGGTCTGGTAGCGCTCGGTGGGCGCCTTGCTGAGCGCCTTGAGCAGCACGGCCTCGATCTGCGGGCTGAGCTTGGGGTTGATCTGGCGCGGCAGCGGCGGCGCCTGGGTCAGGTGCTGGAGGGCCACGCTGGTCGCCGACGGGTCGTCAAACGGCACCGCGCCGGTCAGCATCTCGTACAGCAGCACGCCCAGCGCATACAGATCGGACTGCGGCACCGCGTCGGCGGAGCGGCGGGCCTGCTCCGGGGCGATGTAGTGGGCCGTGCCAAAGACCTCGCCCGCCGAGCCGGCCTGCATATCCAGCGCCAGGCCAAAGTCCATCAGCACCACCCGCTGGTCCTCGGCGACCATCACGTTCGAGGGCTTGACATCGCGGTGGATGACGCCTTTGCTGTGGGCGTAGTCGAGGGCGCTGGCGATCGCTCGGCCGATCTGAAGCACCGCGCCGTGGGGCAGCAGCGTGTGGTTGGCGGTGTGGGCGGCCAGAATCTGGCTGAGATCCTTCCCGGCGATATACTCCATCACAAAGTAGTACAGCCCGTCGGTATCGTCGGCGTAGAAGATCTGGATGATGCTATCGTGGCGCCAGGTTGCGACCGCCCGCGCCTCACGCACAAAGCGCTCGGCGTAGGACGGGTTGGCCCGGAAACGGGTGTCGATCACCT
The DNA here is from genome assembly GCA_013813565.1 of Herpetosiphonaceae bacterium. Classification (GTDB taxonomy): domain Bacteria; phylum Chloroflexota; class Chloroflexia; order Chloroflexales; family Herpetosiphonaceae; genus JACCRK01. Next base: position 19,961 of record JACCRK010000395.1, on the reverse strand, counting down.
TGATCGCGACTGGACGTTCGAGCTTGACGTCCTGACCAATATAGATCTGGCCCATGCCGCCGCGCCCAAGCACGCGGTCGACGCGGAAGTTGGCCAGCTGTTGCCCAATCAACGGATCATCGGTCATGGTGTCTCCAAAACAAAGCGCTGTTCAGCCTGCTAGCTGTTGGCGTGCGAGCCCTGGGTCAGGCGCGTCAGCTCGCTGATATAGCGGTTCAATCCCCACACATAGCTGTTGAGATACTCGCTGGCGATGCGCTGGGCCACATCCGGGCGACCGGCCAGGGCGAACAGCCCCACGTGGGGCCGGAAATCGCGCAGCGCGACGTGCATCACGCCGGCGGCATCGGTCAGGACGCCCCAGGCCAGGGTTTTTTTGTCGTTGTCGTCCTTGGCCGTGATGAAGCGCACCAGCGAGCTGCTGGGCGCCACCACGCCAACATTCGAGAACACCTCGCGGCCCTTGATGATATCGTTGAGCACATCGAAGCGGCCGGGAATCGCATCGAGCAGGCGCTGGAGGGCCGGCGGAATATGCGCCAGCATGCGAATTGCCCCTGAGCTGGTGCTTTCGCCCGACTGCGCGATCGCTTTGGCCCGTGACAGCACCTCGCCAAAGCCGGCCAGCGTCGCCAGATACACCCGCTGGGTGGCCGAGAACTCATCCCAGCCCGCCTTGGTCAGCACCGTGCGGGCGGTGTCGAGCAGGCGAATCGCCGCATTGTGCAGCTGTAGAATATTCAGGTCCGAGAGTGGCACCTCGAAGGTCATCGGGTGCAGCCGGTCGCCAGGGTTCGGCTGGCTGCCATCGACCGGGATCAGAATCGCCGGGTTTTGATCGCGCCCCTCGCTCATCGCCGCCAGCGCCGCCTCCGCCGCCAGCCTGGTGGTCGGGTCGCGCACCAGATCGTTGAGCGTGGCGATCAGGTCGGGGCCTGGCTCGTAGGTCACAGCGTGGATCGCCCGATACAGGATCAGCAGGTCGTTGACGGTCAGGCTGAGCAGATCGTTGCGCCGCTTGAACAGCTTGCGCAGCCCCAGCATCTCCTTGAGATTGACGTCGGTGGACTCGGCGCTGGCCTCGACGCCGCTGTGCGGGGCCTCGGCGATCAGCGCCTGCTCGGCGGCGTCAAACTGAAGCAGCGGCGAGTAGGGCCGAATCGGCGCGGTGCTCGGCGGCGGCAGGGCCCGCAGATGGACCGCCCAGGACAACGCCTCGACCGTGATCATCTCGGCCAGGGCCGCGCCCCAGGCCCCGTCAAAAAAGATATGCGACTGATCGAAGACCATGCTGCTGCCGGTGTCGATCAGGGTCAGGGCGTGGTCGCCACAGCCGCGCTCGGTCAGGCGAAGATCCGCCAGCGGCAGATCGGGCGGGCGGCGGTCGAAGTTGAGTATCATCGGCGCACAGCGCAGCGTCATCAGCTCCTGCAAGGTATCGGGGCGCAGCTTTGGATGGAGGGTTGGCAGCGCCGAGCGCTTGACCGTCGCCAGCGCCTTCAGCATGGCCGGCGGGTGCTGGGCCGGGCTGGCCATAATCGCCGCCAGCTGGCTGCGCACTGTCTCAACCTCGGCCGGCTGGTCGCTGCCTGGCGCACAGGCCGGAATCAGATAGTAGTGCTCGCCCAAGATCACCGCGATGTGGGCGTGGTTGAGCACGATCGGCGTGGCGGTCTCGTTGTAGACGCTCGGCTCCAGGTAGGCCAGCAGCGACATCTGGCGCTTGTAAGCCGGCAGGTCGTAGTCTTTGGCGTGGCGGAAGGTCGCGCCCCACGCCTGGCGAATCTCCGGGCTGACATCGCGCATCGCATAGCGCAGAAACTGATCGAACTTGCTCTGGCGGTACTGCGGATAGGTATCGTTCGGATCGACATCCGGCCCGCGCCCATACGGACGTTGTTTCTCCCACTGCGCGTACAGACCGGCGATGCGAGCCGCATTGGGCGCGCTGGTGGTCAGGTCGCGCATCATCGCCAGGGTTACCCGCTCGCGCCACTCGTTGGCCAGCAGCGCCGGATACTGGTGGATGGTGTGGATTGCCGCCATCACCCAGGCGGCCATGCGGTCGAGCTGGTTCAGCGCGATGCCGTGGGCCGTGAGAACGCTGTCGAAGCCGATGGTTTCGTTGGTGTGGCGGGCGGTGTCTTCGCGGAGGGCGTAATTGACATAAAACTGCCAGACACCTTCAGGAAACGAGTCCTTGGGATCCTTGCCGGCCAGCTTGAGCAGATTCTGGTAGCCCCAGATCACGGCGGCGGGGCCAGCAAAAAACGTACTGTAGACCGCCTTATCCAGCGCCTGCTCGACTCCGCGAAAGAGCAGGTTAATATCGCGGTCGACCACAGTGCGCGAAGGCCGCCGGCCGGTCAGCTTGGCCAGCCCGCTCAGGATCACGCCGGGGACATTGCCGGCCGGAATAATCCGCGAGACCTGATCGACGACCACGTCGATTTCGGGCAGCGAGAGGCGCGAAATCTGGCTGATCGACATAGAGCGGGCAATGCTGCGGAGGTTATCGGCGGTTAACAATGAGGCGGCAGTGAATTGCTGCTTCGTATCCATAAAACTTTTTACCAGTAATTAATTTTAATAACTATGACCGCTCGTAATAATATGCGAGGAGCAAAGGTGTGTCAATGTAATTTTGCGTGTGCGCCGCCCGTTATCTACACCCGCCGCTGTGCCCTTGGATACATCAGGCGCCGTCCCTGATCGGCTAAAATAGCGCTACTGAAAACGCAATTATCGAAAGGACATCGCCATGAACCCCCAACACTCGACCAAAGATACCGGCGCCTGGATTCTGTTCACCTGGATTTCATTTATTGTTGCCAACACAATGATGATCCTGGGGATCTATCACGCGCCGGTTGATATGTGGGTCAAAGGATTTTTCCTGATGGGGCTGCTGTTCACCATCGGGTCCACCTTCACCCTCTCCAAAACCATTCGCGACAACGCCGAGGCCCAGAGCTACGTCAACCGGGTGGTCGAAGCCAAGAACGAGCAGCTGATGAACAACTATGAGATGCGCCAGATCTGAGCCGAGCGACAGTCGAATAGCGTGGCATCACAAAGCCCTGATCAGGATCAAACCTAATCAGGGCTTTGTGATTCCGGCCGCTGGCTGCGTCGGTCGAAGCCTAGCCCGCCGCCGCTTCGCCTAAATTCCGCGCAGCAACTCCTGGATAAAGCCCAGCTCATCGCTGTTGATGGTGTGGCCCATGCCGGGGTACAGGCGGGCGGTCGTGGCGGCGCCGAGCTGCTCGAAAACGGCGGCGCTTTCACGGACGCGGGCGGCGGGAATGTGCTGATCGACATCGCTGCAGCCGAGAAAGACCGGCGTGCCCGCCAGCGATCCGGCGTAGTTGCGCGGTGTTCCAGCGGGCCCGATGAGGCCGCCGCTGAGGCCGACGATGCCGCCAAAGCGCTGGGCATTGCGCGCCGCCCACTCCAGCGCCAGGCAGGCGCCCTGCGAAAAGCCCAGCAGCACAATCCGCTCGGCCGGTATGCCCGCCGCGAGCACCTGGTCGACGGCGCGGCCGACCGTGGCCAGCGCCGATGACAGGTGCGGCTCGTTGCGCTCCAGCGGCGTCAGAAAGCTGGAGGGATACCAGGTGTTGCCGGCGGCCTGCGGCGCCAGGTAGGCCCACTCGGGCTGATCGAACTCCGCCGCCAGCTCCAGAATATTCGTCGCAGTTGCCCCGCGTCCGTGGATCATAATCATCGCCGAGCGGGCCTGTCTCAGCGGGGCGCCGGCGGTCAGCAGCGGCGCGGTGGCGTGCGGATCGGCTGTTGTCATTGTTTAATTCCTTTCCAAAGCGCTTACTTCGGCTGCAGCTCCGAGTCGGCCAGCGCGGCCCAGTCGCGCAGGACCAGCGGCGTAAGTCGCTGCTCAATCGCCGGGCGGTTGGCCTCCAGCCAGGGCGGCAGCTGCAGGGCCGTGCCGAGACTGGCGGCGCTCTCATCGATGCCAAAGCCTGGCCCGGCGGTCGCCAGCTCCACGATGTGGCCATCGGGATCGTTGGTGTAGATACTCTTGAAGTACACCCGATCCAGCACCGGCGACACCCGCAGCCCCGCCTGGAGCAGCCGCTCGCGCCACTCCAGCTGGGCGGCCTCGTCGGCCACCGCCAGGGCAAAGTGGTGGGTCTGGCCGGCGCCCATGCGAGCGCGGCGAGTTTTAGCCGGATTGCGCTCGAAATAGGTGATCAGCGTGCCTGGGCGGCCGTTATCGACGCCCCAGTACCAGTGCGCCGAGGTTGGGTCGTCGAAGTTGCTGGTCATCTTGACCCGCTGCATGCCCAGCAGATCGCCGTAGAACGCATGGGTGCGCTCGATATCGGCGCCGATGGCCGTAATGTGATGCATGCCCCGGCTCAGGGCCATCTCCGGCGTGATGGTCGGGACTGGCTCGGGCCAAGTGCTGGCACTGATGGCCGCCGCATCGCGGTTGGCGATTAGCATGGCCGGCGGTGGCTCGCGCAGCAGGCTGCCGAGGCTGCCCAGGTCCTCATCGACGGTCCAGCCAGGGCCGGCCGTAGCGATCTCGATAATCGTGCCATCGGGGTCGTTGAAGTAGATCGACTGGAAATAGTGGCGGTCGAGCGGCCCCTCCACGCCGATGTCACGATCGTTCAGGCGGCGTTTCCAGCGCAGCAGACCATCGTAGTCGGCGACCTGAAGCGCAAAGTGATGGGTTCCGCCGATGCCCCAGCCGCCACGGGGCGCGCCGGGCCACTCGAAAAAGGTAATCGCCGAGCCGGGCCGCCCAAGCTCATCGCCAAAGTACAGATGGTACGAGCCGGGATCGTCGAAGTTGACGGTCTGCTTGACCAGGCGCAGCCCCAGGACCCCGGTATAGAAATCAACGGTGCGCTGGGCGTGCGAACAAACTAACGTAATATGATGTAACCCTACGATCGACATGGATATATCCTCAAATAGTGCGCACGCCTGGTCGGCGCGAGTCAGGCGTGCGCGTGCTGCCAGACCTGATCCAAACTACCCGCCGATCTGCCGGTCAGCCGTGCCGCGCAGCCGCAGGGTCCACTGGACCAGTTCGGCCACATGCTGGCGCACAAACTCACGGGACTGCTCATCGGTCAGGCGGCCGTCGCTGAACTTCTGCATCGCCTGCGGCACCATCACCTCGGGCTTGTTGATCGGGTGCATGTTGGTGAACACCGCGATCTGGCGCAGGTGATACTGGGCTCTGGCCGTGCCATACAGGCCAGGGCTGGCGCCCATAATGCCTAGCGGCTTATCGTCCAGCGGCAGCTTTTTATCCGGACCTGGCCGCGAGGCCCAGTCGATCGCGTTCTTCAACACCCCGGTGATTGAATAGTTATACTCCGGGGTGGCGATCAGCAGCGCATCGGCGGCCAGGATCCGCTGGCGAAAGTGCTCCACGGCCGCGGGGAACCCCTGGGCATCGAGCAGATCCTGATCGTAGAGCGGGATTTCGCCGAGGTGAACAATCTCCAGGGTTGTCTTGGCGGGCAGCAACTCGCTGGCGGCGTGGAGCAGCCCGGTGTTGAGCGATTTTTGCCGCAGGCTGCCGGAGAACCCCAGAATATGCACTGATGTAGTCATACGTGTGCTCCTTTCGTAAGCGATTGCTGGCGCTAGCGCAGTGGGCCAGCCACACTGATTGTCAGCTAGTGGGCAATCAACGTACCGTCAGTATAGCGGGCGGCTGTCCTTGCAGGCGTCCCCGCCACTGTCATGGGCGCTGTCCTAAAACAAAAAAAGACGCACGTGATGTGCGTCTCGAGTCAATCGTCCATAGTATCCACATTCTCAGCTAGCTTGGTTGATCAGCGTTTCCATTTGCGGCAGGTAATTTTGGTGCCCTCGCCAACGATCGAAATAATCTCAAAATCGTCCATCAGACGCCGCGCACCTGGCATACCCATGCCCATGCCCTTGGAGGTGGTGTACCCATCGGTCATCACCAGACTAATATCTTCAATTCCCGGCCCCTGATCGTCGCAGATGACCTCAAGGCCCTTGCGAATACCCTGCTGGACCTCACTGACCGTAACCGTACCTTCGCCGGCGTACAGATAAATATTGCGGGCGAGCTCGGAGATAGCGGTGGCAATCCGGGCTTGATCAATTGCCCCAAAGCCCATTGCTTTCGCCATATCGCGAGCGGCCATACGAGCCGCAACAATATCGAGATCGCTCTGGATATTAATTACTTTAGGCATTGCCATCAGCATTCTTCTCCGTTATTTGCCGAAGCTTGGCAATGCCTTTTTCCAGATTGAGCGCGGTGGTTACACCAGGGAGTTCCAGACCCAGCTCGACCAGGGTAATTGCTACCGCAGGCTGGAGTCCGGTGATAACGACAGTTGTCCCCATCAGGCGCGCCATTGCAGCAATGTCACTGATCAGGCGGCCAACAAAACTATCGAGAACATCAGTTGCAGTGAGATCAATGATCACACCTTTAGCTTTGCTATCGTAGATTTTTTGGAGAACCGCGTCTTTGAACTGAATTGCCTGCATGTCGTATAGAGCGACCTGAATAGAAGCAATCAAGAAGTCTTCGATTTTGAGAATGGGGATGTTGATGATATCCAAGCGGCCTCCTCGGTTGGGCGGGCTATGATATGCCATCGCATGGCATCATAAAGATTAGGAGCGTGTTTATTATACGCAGGAATGCTTCCAAGAGCAAGCGCTGCAATGTCGATATCAGTAGTACGTTAGGGTTGTGTTAGATAGGACTACCTGACGTATCGCGAGCCCAACAACGGGTATAGTAGTTGATTTGACAATAATAAACCATAGTGGTATCGTTTTCGCCAATTCCATTTTTGACCCAAACAGCATATTGTCAACCTTCACAACTATCTGTATTACGATATATTGTGCCAGGTCACCTACTATCAACAAACCGCACTTGCGGTCTGTGGCTATGTCTGCTCTCTTGCTTAAGCTGGATTGGGCAGAATCGTAGTATCCCATAGTAGCGTTGGAGCAAGAGGAGGTGTAGCCGGAAAATCCCTGCCTGCTTCTGAATCCACACAGGATCTGCTTTGTAAACTGTGTTGTTGTGTCCTCCAGCTTGTATCCAGCAGTCTATTTCTGCCAGAAGTGGTCGAAATTAGCGCTATGAAGGAGCAATTGGTATGGCGACTCAAGCTCAACGGGTCAGTAACCCAAACCCCACCGATACGGTTCCCACCGCAGTTATCTGGAAAGTTATCTTTGCCTCAGCGCTTGGCACCATGATCGAATGGTACGATTTCTATATCTTCGGCTCCCTGGCGACGGTGATCGCGACCAACTTCTTCCCCAAAGGCAACGAAACCGCCGCACTGCTTTCAACCTTTGCCACCTTTGGCGCGGGGTTTGCCGCCCGCCCGTTCGGCTCGCTGGTGTTTGGCCGGGTTGGCGATATGGTCGGGCGTAAGTATGCTTTTCTGGTCACCTTGCTCATCATGGGCGGCGCCACGACGCTGATCGGTGTGCTGCCCACCTATGCAACAATTGGCATCGCTGCCCCGATTATTCTCGTCATTATTCGTATTATCCAGGGTCTGGCGCTGGGCGGCGAGTATGGCGGCGCGGCGGTCTATGTGGCCGAACACGTTCCAGATAGCAAGCGCGGTTTCTATACCAGCTTTATCCAGATTACCGCCACCCTCGGCCTGTTTCTCTCCCTGGTTGTGATTTTAGTGGTGCGCGGCACGATGGATCCAGTAGCCTATGCTAGCTGGGGCTGGCGGCTGCCCTTCCTGCTTTCGATTTTCCTGGTTGGGATTTCGGTCTATATTCGCTCGCGCATGAAAGAGTCGCCGCTGTTTACCAAGCTGAAAAGCGAGGGTAAAACCTCGCAGTCGCCGCTGAAAGACAGCTTTGGCAACCGGCGCAACTGGAAGGTTATTCTGACCGTGCTGTTTGGCGCCGCCGCTGGCCAGGCCGTGATCTGGTACACCGCCCAATTCTACGTGAACTCGTGGCTGAAAAGCCCGGGCGTGGCGATGAAGGGCGATACGGTGGAGCAGATTGTGGCGGTGGCCCTGCTGCTGGGCATGCCGTTCTTTGTCGTGTCAGGCGCACTTTCGGACCGCATCGGTCGGAAAAAGGTGATGATGACCGGCAATCTGCTCGGGGCAATCCTGCTCTATCCGATTTTTCAGGCCCTGAAGTATTTTGCCGGCCCGATTACCCCGGTCGTCAGCAATGGCCAGCCGATGCTGGATTCCGCCGGCAAAGCCGTGCTCCAGGCCCAAAGCCCAAATGTGTTTATGATCGGCCTGCTTATTTTTGGGCTGGTGCTGCTGGTAACCCTGGTCTATGGCCCGATCGCAGCGTTCCTGGTCGAGTCGTTTCCGGCCAAGATTCGCTACACCTCGGTTTCGGTGCCCTACCACATCGGCAATGGCTACTTTGGCGGCTGGCTGCCTTTTATCGCCACGGCGCTGGTCGCCAGCACCGGCAGCATCTATGCTGGCCTGTGGTTCCCAATCGGGGTGGCCTTGATGACCTTCGTGATCGGAATGGTTCTGCTCAAGGAAACCAACAAGGTCTCGATCCACGATGAGGCCGGGGATAACCCGATGAGCCAGGAGCTGGATACGATCGCGGCCAGTAAACTAACGTAGTATGTTTAGGTATTCGCGCACGACGCTGGGCAGGTTGGCGCCTGCCCGGCGTCGTGATCATGAAGGCAGGAGCTGGTGCTATGACGGCTGAATTAGATACCTCGATTTATGGCGGCGATGCGCTGGTGCCGCCGCCCAACGCCGCGCTGGCCACGCAGTCGCATGTCGGTGAGTATGCTCCGCTGTATGCGCGCTCCCTGGCCCACCCCGAAGCATTCTGGGCCGAGTGTGCGGCCACTATCGACTGGGAGACACCCTACACCACGGTGCTCGATCAGTCGGCGGCGCCGTTTTACCGCTGGTTTGTCGGTGGCAAAACCAATGTTGTCCTCAATGCCATCGACCGCCATCTGCCCGCCCGCGCCGCCCAGACCGCGCTGATCTGGGAGGGCGAGAGCGGCGAGGTGCGCACCTTTACCTACGCCGAGCTGGCCAGCCAGATCAATCGCTGCGCCAATGTGCTCAAGTCGCTGGGTGTGGCCAGGGGCGACCGGGTGGCGATCTATATGCCGCGCATTCCAGAGCAGGCGATCGCCATGTTTGCCTGTGCCAAGATCGGCGCCGTCCATACTGTGGTCTACGGTGGCCTCTCTACCGAGGCGCTGCTGGCGCGAATCGACGATGCCCAGGCCAAAGTGGTGATTACCGCCGATGGCGGCAATCTGAACGGCAAGATCATTGAACTGAAGCGGATCGCCGACGAGGCCGTGGCCCTGGCGCCCTGCGTCCAGGCCGTGATCTGCGTCAACCACGCCAACCATCCGATCAACATCGCCGACCACGATCTTGACTGGCACAACCTGATGGCGCCGGCCAGCCTTGATGCGCCATGCCCGACCGAGGCGATGGATGCCGAGGATCCGTTTTTTATCATCTATACCTCTGGCTCAACCGGCAAGCCCAAGGGTGTGGTGCACACAGTCGGCGGCTATCTGGTCGATGGCTATAGCTCGCTGAAGCTGGCGCTGGACTTTCGCGACGGCGATGTGCTGTTCTGCACCTCGGATGCCGGCTGGATCGTCGGCCATTCGATTGTGCTGTATGGCCCGCTGATGCACGGCATCACTACGGTGATGTATGAGGGCGCGCCGACCTACCCCGACCCTGGCCGCTGGTGGCGCATGGTCGAGCGGCACAAGGTGACCATTCTATACACGGCGCCGACCGGGGTGCGCGGCCTGATGCGCTTTGGCGCCGAGTGGCCGGCCAAACACGATCTCTCCAGCCTGCGCCTGCTGAGCATTGCCGGTGAGCCGCTCAACCCCGAGGCCTGGCGCTGGTTTTATACCCAGATTGGGCGTGAGCAATGCCCGATTATCGACTCGTGGTGGCAGACCGAAACCGCCCGCCCGATGATCTCCAATCTGGCCACGCTGCCGATGAAGCCCGGCTCGTGTGGCGTGCCGATGCCGGGCATTGAGATTGCCGTGGTCGACGATGCGGGCAACCCGCTGCCACCCAACACCGAGGGCCACCTCATCCTCAAGCGCCCGTGGCCGGGAATGCTGCGGACGATCTATAACGATCCTGAGCGCTATGTGCAGCAGTACTGGAGCCATTTCCCAGGCTCCTATCAGACCGGCGATGCAGCGCGGATCGATGCGGACGGCTATGTCTGGATTATTGGGCGGATCGACGATGTGATCAAAGTCTCGGGCTATCGGCTGGGTACCGCCGAGGTCGAGTCGGCGCTGGTCTCGCACCCCGCCGTGGTTGAGGCCGCCGTGATCGGCCTGCCGCACGAGATTCGCGGCAATGCCATCCATGCCTTTGTGATTTTGCACCAGGGCGTGGAGGACACTGGCGAAAGCCTGATCAGCGCGCTGAAAGCCCATGTTGGCAAAACGATGGGGCCGATTGCCAAGCCCGAGGCGATTACGATTGTGGCCAGGCTGCCTAAAACGCGCTCGGGCAAAATAATGCGCCGAGTGCTGCGCGCCCAGGCCCTGGGGCTGCCGCTTGGCGATGTGAGCACCATCGAGGAGTAGCGCGGCCAGGCAGGCAGGCGGCGCACAGGCTCGCTTTGACATATCTCGCTGCTATGGCCTAAAATGGACCCGCCATCTACAGCTCCCCGTGCTCCTCTCAATGTGTGCGCAATTAATAAGGAGGGTCCTCAATGTCTGAGAATCATGCTGCCCCCTCGACGGTGGGTCAGCTTTCGGCTCATGGTGACGAATCCGCGCCCGAGTTCTATCATCCCCCGGAAGAGTTGGTGAATAACTCCAACATTATGGCCTATGCCCGCGAGAAGGGCTTCGCGGATGTTGAAGCGCTGCGCCAGTGGTCGGTCGAAAACTATCAGGAGTTCTGGGCCGATATGGCGACGCGCATGGTTGACTGGTATCAGCCGTTCACCACCGTTCTCGATGAGAGCGCTGCGCCGTTCTATCAGTGGTTCAACGATGGCTCGATCAATATCGTGCATAACGCGCTTGATCGGCAGGTCAAAACCTGGCGCAAAAACAAGGTGGCGCTGATCTGGGAGAGCGAACAGGGCGATAACAAGACCTTCACCTACTGGCAGCTGTACAAGCGGGTCAACAAGTTCGCCAATGTGCTCAAGGCCATGGGCGTGAAAAACGGCGACCGGGTGACGATCTACCTGCCGCGCATCCCCGAAATTATGATCGCGATGCTGGCCTGTGCCAAGATTGGCGCGATGCACAGTGTGGTCTATGGCGGATTCAGCGTCGAGGCGCTCCAGACTCGGATCCAGGATGCCCAGTCACGGGTGCTGATCACCGCCGACGGCGGGTTTCTGAATGGCAAGATCGTTGAGCTGAAGAAGATCACCGACGAGGCGATCAAGCACTCGCCGGTGGTAGAGACGGTGATCGTGGTCAAGCGCACCGGCCACGACGTCCCGATGGAGCAGGGCCGCGATATCTGGTACCACGAGCTGATGGCGCTGCCGATCGCCTCGCCCAAGTGCGAGACCGAGCCAGTCGGCGCCGAGCACCCGCTGTATATGCTCTACACCTCGGGGACCACCGGCACGCCCAAAGGCCTGGTCCACACCCACGGCGGCTATCAGGTTGGGGTGGCGACGACCATGCACTTCACCTTCGATATCAAAGAGGATGACGTGTGGTGGTGCGCCGCCGATCCCGGCTGGGTCACCGGCCACTCGTACATCGTCTACGGCCCGCTGATCCTCGGGGCGACCCAGGTGATGTACGAGGGCGCGCCGACCTTCCCCTACCCCAACCGCTGGTGGAACATCGTCGAGCGCTACGGTGTGACCGTGTTCTACACCGCCCCGACGGCGATCCGCGGCCTGATGCGCTTTGGCGAGGCCTGGCCCAGCCGCCACGATCTGTCCAGCCTGCGCCTGCTTGGCTCGGTCGGCGAGCCGATCAACCCCGAGGCCTGGCGCTGGTATCACCGCGTGGTCGGCAAGAACAACTGCCCGATCATGGATACCTGGTGGCAGACCGAGACCGGCGCGTTTATGATCACGCCCAACCCGACCACGCCGCTGAAGCCCGGCTCGGGCACCCGCCCGTTCCTCGGCATCGATGCGGCGGTGGTCAACGAGCAGGGCGAGCCGGCCGGCGATGACGAGGACGGCCTGCTGGTGATCAAGAAGCCATGGCCCGCGATGCTGCGAACGGTCTACAACAATCCCGATCGCTACATCGAGCAATACTGGACCAAGATCCCCAATCTCTACACCGCCGGCGACTCGGCGCGCCAGGACGACGACGGCTACTTCTGGGTGATCGGGCGGATCGACGATGTGATCAAGGTGTCGGGCTATCGGCTGGGCACCGCCGAGGTCGAGTCGGCGCTGGTGTCGCACCACGATGTCGCCGAGGCCGCCGCGATCGGGCTGCCCCACGAGGTCAAGGGCAACGCCATCCACACCTTTGTCATCCTCAAAAATGGCGTGGAGGCCAGCGAGGACCTGGCCGACGAGCTGATCGCCCACGTTGGCAAGATGATGGGGCCGATCGCCAAGCCCGAGGCGATCAACTTCGTCACCAGCCTGCCGAAAACCCGCTCCGGCAAGATCATGCGCCGGGTGCTGAAGTCGCGGGCGCTCGGGCTGCCCGAGGGCGATCTGAGCACGCTGGAGGCGTAGAGCGCCAGCACCTGCCCATGCTGCCGCCCTGGCGAGAGGATCTCACCGGGGCGGCGCGCTTAATGCACTCGCACTGCAGATCCGACCCCGCCCTGTTTGAGCGTTACATGAGGACAACCATGCTGCCTTTATATACACTCACCATCTTTGTTAGCGCATTGCTGCTGTTTGCCGTCCAGCCCATGTTCGCCCGTATGGCTTTGCCGCTGCTGGGCGGCGCGCCGGCGGTCTGGAACACAGCGCTGGTGTTCTACCAGGGAGTGCTGTTGCTCGGCTACGGCTATGCCCACCTGCTGACCTCGCGCCTGGCGGCGCGCCGCCAGATTCTGGTGCATCTGGCCGTCCTCGCCGTGCCGCTGCTGGTGCTGCCGATCGGGATCCCGGCCGGCTGGGTGCCGCCCAGCGACCGCAACCCGATGAGCTGGCTGCTGGGATTGCTGGCGGTCGCGGTTGGCCTGCCGTTTTTCGCCGTGTCGGCCACCAGTCCCTTGCTGCAAACCTGGTTCTCGCGCACCGGCCACCGCGCCGCCGGCGACCCATATTTCCTGTATGCCGCCAGCAACCTTGGCAGCATGCTGGCCCTGCTGAGCTACCCGATTCTGCTTGAGCCGACAATAACCCTGCGCCAGCAAAGCTGGCTATGGTTCGCCGGCTTCGGGACGCTGGTGCTGCTGATCGCCGGGTGCGGCGCGGCGCTGTGGCGCTCGGTCTCTCGGCCCGCGCTCGATCAGCCTACGGCCGCGCCGCCCGCCCCGCCGCTGACCTGGCTGCGCCGGCTGCGCTGGATCGCCCTGGCGGCCGTCCCTTCAAGCCTGATGATCAGCGTCACAACCTATCTTTCCACCGATCTGGCCGCCATCCCGTTGCTGTGGATCATCCCACTGGCGATCTACCTGCTGACATTTATTCTGGTGTTTGCAACCAGGCCGCCCATCCCCCACTGGCTGATGGTCCGCGCCATGCCGATTGTGCTGCTGCCGCTGCTGATGGTGCTGATCGTGCGCGCCACCGGCCCGCTGACCCTGCTGTTGCCGCTCCATCTAGGGGTCTTCGCGATTGTGACGATGGTGGCCCATGGCGAGCTGGCCCGCGACCGGCCAAATCCACGCCATCTGACCGAGTTCTACCTGTGGGTGTCGCTTGGCGGCGTGATCGGCGGGATCTTCAACGCCCTGCTGGCCCCGCTGCTGTTCAACAGCGTCGCCGAATATCCGATCACGCTGGTGCTGGCCTGTCTGCTGATGCCCCAGATCGGCAAGCTGCCAGCCTTATTCAGCCAGCGCCGCTGGGATGTGCTGCTGCCGATCGTGGCCGGTCTGTTCATAACCGTCGGCGCAGTGTTGATTTTGTGGCCTGGCTGGGGCGGTATCACGCCGTCCGGCGCGATCATTCTCGGCGCGGCGACGATGCTCTGCTTTGTCTCATCGCGGCGCCCGCTGCGCTTTGGCCTGACCGTGGCGGCGGTTCTGCTGGGCAATGTGCTCGGCTCGGCGCTAAGTGGTCAAAGCGACGCCCGCATCCTGTATGCCGAGCGGAGCTTTTTCGGCATCAGCCGGGTGCTTGCCGACGCTCAGTCCGGCGAACATTACCTGTTCCATGGCAGCACCCTCCACGGCCTGCAAAAGCGCGCCGCCGCCGCCAGGACTACCCCGCTGGGCTACTACTATCCCAGCGGTCCGATCGGCCAGATCTTCGCGGCCGCCGCCGACCGCCCTGCTATCGACGACGTGGCGGTGATCGGCCTGGGGGCGGGAGCGCTGACCTGCTATGCAACGCCGGCGCAGCGCTGGACGATCTACGAGATCGACCCGGATGTCCTGCGGATCGCCCGGGATCCGCAGCTGTTCACCTACCTGGCCGACTGTGCCGGCCCGGCGGCGGTCGAGCTGGGCGATGCGCGGCTGTCGCTGCAACGCGCCCCCGCCCAGGCCTATGACCTGATGGTGTTTGACGCCTACAGCTCTGATGCCATTCCGATCCATCTGGTCACCCGCGAGGCCTTGCACCTGTATTTGAGCAAGCTCAGCAGCCACGGCCTGCTGGCCTTCCATATCTCAAACCGCCACCTTGACCTGGAGCCGGTGTTGGAGAACCTGGCCCGCGACGCGGGCATCGCCGCGCTCACCCTCGCCGACGAAGATATCAGCGAAGCCGACGCTGTGGCCGGCAAATGGCCGTCTCAGTGGGTGGTCATGGCCAGGACACCGGCGGTGCTCGGCGAGCTTAGCCTTGGCCCTGGCTGGGTGCCGCTGCGCAGCAAGCCAGGCAGCCGGATCTGGACCGATGACTACTCAAGCATTGTCCAAACGCTGCGCTGATGCATCGCGCTGGCTGAGCCGGTCGAAGCCAAATGATCGCTCAGCCAGCGTTTTCGCTGGCGCCTGTAGCGCCTGCCAGTTGGCGGCCGGCAGCGCCTAGATCGCCCGGCCGATCAGCCTCCCAAACGCGGTAGATTGCGGTATTCAATGCTATACTTGCGTCAAACAACCACATCAAAGGCTGCCTGATCGGGCGGCGCCAGCGGCTGGCAACCGACCGCTGCAATCGATCGACTGCATGCTATCCCCTGATCCCTGATCCCTGCGCGCAAGCGCAGCTAGGAGGCGCAATGGAGCGACGTGAAACAACCTGGCACTCGACCGATCTGGGGATCGAGATGCCCCTGGCCACCTATGGCCATGCTGGAATCCCACTGCTGATGTTCCCAACCGCCGCCGCTGACTATCTGGAGTACGAGCGCTTTCTGCTGATCGATGCGATTGCGCCGCATATTGAGGCTGGTCGGGTGCGGGTGTATGCCATCAACAGCGTCAACCGCTACAGCCTGCTGAACGATCAAGCCTCTGGCCAGCTCAAGGCCCGCCTGCTGACCTCCTACGACCAGTATGTGGTGAATGATGTTCTGCCGTGGATTTGCCAGGACTGTGGCGACGCCAGCGTCCGCCCGCTGACCACCGGAGCCAGCCTTGGCGCCTTTCTGGCGCTGAACATGACCCTGAAGCACCCAGACCGGTTCAGCGGCTGCATCGCGATGAGTGGATCATACGACATTCGCGACTATCTGCAGGACTACTACGACGATGATGTGTATTTCAATAACCCGGTTGACTACATACCCCGGCTGGAAGATGAGCAACATCTGAGCCGCCTGCGCAGCGCGGTCAAGCTGGTGCTGGTCACCGGCCTGGGCGCCTACGAGAATCCCGGCCGGTCGGTGCAGATGGCGGATATTCTGGGCAATAAAAACATTCCAGTGCAGCTGGACCTGTGGGGCCAGGATGTTGACCACGACTGGCCGTGGTGGCGCAAGATGCTGGACTACTACCTCGGCCAGCTGACCGCGCATCCGGCAATGGTGTCGGAGCCGTGGTCGGCCTCGGTGGTGCCGGAGTCGACTGCGTAGCTGGAGGGGTTAGGGGTTAGGCTACTTCTATCCCACCCTGAAGGGATGAAGCCAAACCCGGAGGGGCGCTCATATTGAGCGCCCCTCCGGGTTGTTCTAGGTGATTCAGGCTAGCTGCCGGCCAGCCCCAGCGGCTGCGCCTCAGCCCGCAGCGCCGCAATCACCTCGGCGATCAGGTCGTCAAGCGGCATGGCGAGCTCGGCGGCGCCACGCCCAATGTCGTCGCGATTGACCGCCCGGGCGAAGCCTTTATCCTTCAGCTTTTTCTTGACCGAGGCAACCTCAACGCTGCCAACATTCTTATCCGGGCGAACCAGCGTCACCGCGGTAACAAAGCCGGACAGCTCATCGACGGCGAAGAGGGTTTTTTCCAGCGGCGTTTCGCGGGGCACCTGGCAGTAGTCGGCGTGGGATAGAATGGCGCGGCACATCTCCTCGGGCCAGCCGTGCTCCCGCAGATAGCGCACCCCCGCCGAGGGATGCTCCTCGGTGGGACTCAGCCCGGCATTGGGAAACTGCTCGTAGTCCATATCGTGCAAAATACCGACCGTGGCCCACTGCTCCTCATCGGCGCCAGCCCGCCGGGCCATATGGCGCATCGAGGCCGAGACAGCCAGACAGTGCTTGCGCAGGCTTTCGCTTTGCACCCACTCGTAGAGCAGATGCAGCGCATCAGCGTAGGTATAGGGCATGATGCTCTCCTTAAATACAAACGCCACAGGCCACAGAGTCGCTTGTTCTGGGGCCTGTGGCGCTAGCGCGCTGCTATAATCCTTCGCCGTCGAGCCAGGCCTGGACTGCCGCATCATCGGCATCGACCTGACCGCCGGATACATAGCGGTAGCGGTCGCCATAGCCTTCCATAATCAAGGTGCGCTGGGCTTCGGTGTCGGCATCGGTTGCCGTATCGTCTATGAGCAGTACTTTACCCGTTTCCAGGTCCAGGTAAGAACTCTTGGAAGAATCGGTAAGACGGAGTGCATTGAGAATTTGGTCGCGATCAATGGGCGCTGCCATATCGGTTTCCTCCTGGTTGAGCGGTGTAATTTAGATCGCTTTAACACACAGATGCGCCCCGATGTCTGGAGCGCGAGGTTCCTATGTGCGGCCGGGCGATGATACTACACCTAAACCGAGAAAGCAAATCCAGCCTGGACGGCGACCTGGCACGAGCGATCGCGGAGAACTCCGCACCGGGGCCGCGCTGCGATTCCTGATCTAAATTTGTGCCTTATAATGAGGGGAAACCCTGTTTTCAGGCACTGTATCGCCAATGATGTCGAGGCGGTGACTTTCACCTAGCAAGAGGTCATCATGCGCCGAACAAAAATTGTTGCTACGTTAGGACCAGCGACCAACACTGAAGAGAAAATTATTCAGCTTGCCGAGGCTGGGATGAATGTAGCTCGGCTGAACTTTTCCCACGGCACGCACGCCGACCACGCCGAGCGGGTGCGCTTGCTGCGCCAGGTCTCGATCAAGCTGAATCGGCCGATTGCGGTGCTGCAGGACTTGCAAGGCCCGAAGATTCGCACCGGCAAGCTGGTCGATCACCAGCCAATTCAGCTGAAGAATGGTGAAGAGTTTATTATCACCAAGATCGAGATGGTTGGGGTGCCTGGGAAAGTCAGCACGACCTACACCAATTTGCCGCACGACTGTAAGCCCGGCGATCGGGTGCTGCTTTCCGATGGTCTGATCGAGCTGAAGGTTAAGGAGTGTACCGACAGCGATGTGATTACCGAGGTGGTTACCGGCGGCACGCTGCGTGAGAACCAGGGCATCAACCTGCCCGGCGTTGATGTCAGCGCCCCGGCGATGACCGAGAAGGACCACGCCGACCTCATTTTTGGGCTGCACGAGGGCGTTGACTATGTGGCGATCTCGTTTGTGCGCCGCGCCGCCGATGTCGAGCTGGTCAAGCAGGCGATCGCTGCCGCCGGCTACAAAACCCCGGTGATCGCCAAGATTGAAAAGCCCGAGGCGGTGGCCAATATCGATGCGATCGTCGCGGTCAGCGATGGGATTATGGTGGCCCGTGGCGATCTGGGCGTGGAGCTGCCGCCTGAGCAGGTGCCGCTGATCCAGAAGCGAATTATTTCGGCCGCCAATCGCGAAGGCGTTCCGGTCATCACCGCCACCCAGATGCTCGAGTCGATGATTGTCAACCCGCGCCCAACGCGCGCCGAGGCCAGCGATGTGGCCAATGCGATCCTTGATGGTACCGACGCCGTGATGCTGAGCGGCGAGACCGCCAGCGGCGCCTATCCGATCGAGGCCGTCGCGATGATGGCGCGGATTGCCGAGGTGACCGAGCGCGGCCAGGCCCGCAAGGCCGCCAGCGAGATCATGGCCGATCGGGCGCCCGAGACCTACTCGCACGCCATCAGCCACGCCGCCTGTGCGATCGCTGAGTCGATTAATATCACCGCGATCGTGGCCTTTACCTCATCGGGCTACACCGCCCGTCTGGTCGCCAAAGATCGCCCGAAGGTGCCGATTGTGGCCATGACCCACGAGTACGATGTGTATCATCGCCTGGCCCTGCTGTGGGGCGTCGAGCCGCTGCTGTGCCCGTTCGTCAGCCGCCTTGATGACCTGAGCAACCTGGCGCGCTCGATTATGATCGAGCGCGCTATTATCAAGGTCGGTGACTCGGTGGTGATTACCGGCGGTCACCCCCTGGCGGTGCGTGGCACAACCAACTTCCTCAAAATTCTGGCGATCTAAATCTTCCAGCCATAGTCTTAAACAAAACGCTGCGCCGGCCCAAACCATCTGGGCCGGCGCAGTGTCTTTAGGCAGCTAGCGGGTGATCAGCGGAATGTAGAGCCGGCGCGTGCCGGTCACGGGGGTCACGCTGACGGTTGGGGTGCTGACCGTTCCCGTCGGGGTGCTGACCGTTCCCGTCGGGGTGACTGGCGTGTTGGTTGGTGTCCCTGATGGACTTGTTGGTGTCACCGGCGTCGGGGACCCTGTGGGCGGTGGTGTCACCGGTGTGCTGGTCGGGGTGGCTGGCGTCGCTGTTGCTGGTGTTGGGGTTGGCGGATCAGCTTGCGCTTTGAGCGGGCCATTCACCGTCAGCGCATAGGGCTGGCTGGCGATCGGCACGTTGAAGGCCCGTACTTGAATGGTGTACTGGCCCAGCGGCGGGTTAGAGATGACAACGCCCTCGACATTATTGATCCGGTCGCCAGCTGCAATCGTATTGCCGTGGTATTGAGTGCCGCCGGGCCCAGTTACCACCAGATCCAGGTCGTTGACCAGCTGGCTGGCGGCTGACAGCGAGGCTGGCGGGTCGGTCCAGGTCAGCATCACCCGCAAGGGCTGAGTGCTCGTTAGCACCTGCAGGGGGCGGGACTGAGTGGAGGCGTAGTTAACGACCTGACTGGTGCTCAGGCCGGCGCTGTGATCATCAAGCCAGATGCCAAACGGGGCCGGGGCGGTGATGAAGTTCAAATCGGCGCGACCCCAGCCCACCACATTGTTGGGCCGGTCGAACGGGATCTCCTGGGTGGCGCCGATCCCATACTGGCCTGGGGCCATGTTGGCGGTTGTATTGATCAGGATCGCCTTAATCGCCGCCCCGCTGGGATTTGTCACGCCCTGTAGCCCAAGCCATTCCCGCACCAGGACCGCCGATCCGGCGACCAGCGGCGCGGCCATCGAGGTGCCGCCCGAGTAGACGTAGTCCGGGTTGCTCTCGTGAGCCGCCCACAGATTGGAAGCATCCGGGTAGTGCGAGTGGTTGGAGATAATGTTTGTCCCTGGCGCCACAATGTCAGGCTTGATGCGGCCATCGTCGGTTGGCCCGCGGGCTGAGAAGGCCGCCATACCGTTGGGATTATTG
>JACCRK010000387.1 GCA_013813565.1 Herpetosiphonaceae bacterium | reverse complement strand
CACTGACGGCATCGCGCATCGATCCGGTGGCCGAGCGGGCGATCGCCTCGCCAACCCCCGGCTGCAGCTGCACACCCTCCTGCGCCGCGATCCACTCAAGGTGCTCGACGGTGTTCTGGACCGTGTGGCGGTTGAACACAAAGCGCTGGCAGCGTGAAATGATCGTCGCGGGGACTTTGTGGAACTCAGTCGTGGCGAGGATAAACATCGCGTGGTCGGGCGGCTCTTCGAGGGTTTTGAGCAGGGCATTGAAGGCCGCGGTGCTCAACATATGGACCTCGTCGATGATATAGACCTTGATCCGAAAGCTAGTCGGACGAAACTGCACCCGCTCGATGATCTCGCGGGCGTCATCCACGCTGGTATGCGAGGCAGCGTCCATCTCGATCACATCGATCGATCGACCATCGGCGACGGCAACACACGCCGGGCACGCGCCACACGGGCGCAGCTGCGGGTCGGCCTGCTCACAGTTGACCGCCTTGGACAAAATTCGGGCGGCGCTGGTCTTACCGACCCCACGTGGCCCGGTAAACAGATAGGCGTGGCCAATCCGGTCTGCCGTGATGGCATTGCGGAGCGCCTGGACAATATGCGCCTGTCCAACCAGATCGTCGAAGGTTTGGGAGCGCCATTTACGGTAGAGAGCTTGCGAGGACATCGTTCACCCAACGTTACTTAAACACACTGGATTATTATACCGCCGCCCTTCGCTGGCGGCAAACCACCTGATCATGCACCCACAGGCCACGCAGGATTGATGATCCTGCGTGGCCTGTGTAGAGTGATTAACCGTTGCTGGGATGGTTTAGTAGCTGGCGCTATTGCGGTGGACAACCGCCGCCCGCAGCATAAACATGCCGCCGATACCAATGCCAGCCAGCGCATAGAAGAGTCCAAAAGCGGCTGGCAGGCTGATCATTGCCAGCCCCACACATGGCACAACCAGCACGCTCGATCCAACGGCAACTGCGCTTGGGCCGTGGAAGCCGAAACGCTCACCAACCACCTGTCCCGCTGCGGCGATGCCAACGAGGTACGGGATCTGCGCTGCCAGCAGGAGCACGGGTAAAATTGCCAGTCCCACCAGCGAGAAAATCAGAATGGTGGCGATGACCCCGACGGCAATCAGGGTCAGCACCAGCCAGATCACGCTCAGCGCCATAGCCCGACCTGGGGCCAGGCTGATCGCCCGTGCGCCGCCACTAATCGAGCGGGGCCAGATGAAGCTCAGCAGTGTGGCGACAATCACCGCCAGAATCCCCAGGGTGATCGAGAGAACCAGTTGAGCGGCAAAATCAATCGGCTGATTGCCGGTGCCTGGCAGAATACTCGCGACTCCACGGCCATCCAGGTTGCCATTATAAACGGTGCCTCCAGCGGCGATCATTGCGCCCTCAGGGAGCACGACCGAGCCGGTCGCCGCCATCACGTTGCCATCTGCGGTGGCCTGTGGCTCGAAGATAACATTGCCAAAGAGGCTGACAACATCACCCTCAATCGCTCCACGGACAACGATCGAGCCAGTCACCGAGGTGACATCGCCCTCGACCACGCCTTCAACCACAATGGGCTGATTGAGCGTGGCAACACTTCCAGTGTGCGTCTTGCCAGCCGGAATAACCAGGGCATCATCCTGGGCCGGCTGAGCCGTCTGGGCGGTTGCCAGGGCTGGCCAGAACATGAGCGCACAGATAATCAGCAGGCTATAGCCAATGGCGAATCTGCGGGGTAGCCCCCGGGGTTGCTGTTGCAGTGGAGCTGCTAATCGTTTGGCGGATTTCATCACTCGACCTCCACCAGAATAGCTGCGGGAGGAGTTGCCAGCCGTCGCCATCCAATAACGCTTAGTCCGCTAACCAGCACAATACCCAGGAGCAATGGCCCACCAAGGGTGCCAAACGCGGCGATCATTGGTTTGCCCACCAGGGTTAGTGCGAGGACTGCTCGTCCGACGGTGGACTCAACTCCACCAAATACATGCGCCGGCCATGAGCTATCGACGAGCACGCCATAGGCTCCAAAGACCAGCAGGCTAACCAATAAAACGGCAATTCCGCCCCAGGCTGTACGACGGCGCATTGTCACGCGCCGCTCGCTGGCGGCAGCAATGGCTGGCGAGGCTGGAAGTTGCGCCATAATCTTGGCGGTCAGATTAGGGGGTGGAATCGCCGATGGTGGGGCGACAAAGATGGCGGGCAGCTCGCCGAGCTCGTCGGCACAGGCCGAACACGAAAGCAGATGATCGGCGACCAGTTGAGCTGTCACCGGATCAGAGGGCGACTGAGTATTGAGTTTCCGAATGTCGCGACATTTCATTCGCTACCTCCTTGTTTGTCCAGTGCCTGCGCAATCATCTTGCGAGCACGATGGAGCCTTGTTTTGACCGCACTTTCCGACAACTTCGTGATCTCCTCAATCTCCTGATACGAAAAGTCGTGCCAGTAACGTAAAACTGCTATCAGGCGATAGTGGTCCGGTAGTGTTGCCAGCGCTCGTTGGACGGTATCGCGCAGCTCCCCGCGCAGTGCCAGTCGTTCCGGGCCGTCTTCGTTGCTTGGTAAGGCAAAAGCCATATCGTCTAATGGGACGAGCGGCCGACGACGACGAATGCGATCAATACAATAATTCGATGCAACCGAGAAAATCCATGTCGAGAACTTTCGGCTTTGATCGTAGGTTTCTATTTTGGTATACATACGCAGGAAAATCTCTTGCGCCGCATCCTCAGCATCGTGGGCGTTGTGGAGCATGCGGTAGGCCATGTTGTAGATCGGCCCCTGGTATAGCTCGACCAGTCGCTGAAACGCCTGTTGATCACCCTTGATCGTTGCACGAACAAGTGTCATCTCCTCCATTGGTTGATCGGTCACGCGATAACCCTCGCACCTAGTACATTCGGTACGCACAGTATAGCATGGAGGTTGCAGAAGCCAGGAAATTGGTCGATCTGTTGATCCCTCGATGCGCCAACCAACCACGTCAGCTTTGCGGTGCTAGAGCAGTTCGAGACCGCCGTGAACATCTTTCCCGGCCCGGTGATTGTCGTCTCGCACGATCGCTGACTGCTGGAACAGGTTACGGGCGAGGTCTGGCTTTTAGATAATGGCCGGCTGGTTGATGACCACGACGAGATGGTCTTTCTGTTGCCTGCGGTTGAGATCGGCTAGAATACCTTTTGCCTG
The DNA here is from genome assembly GCA_013813565.1 of Herpetosiphonaceae bacterium. Taxonomy (GTDB): domain Bacteria; phylum Chloroflexota; class Chloroflexia; order Chloroflexales; family Herpetosiphonaceae; genus JACCRK01. The sequence continues at coordinate 4,356 of JACCRK010000387.1, read as the reverse complement.
GATACCTTTAGATAAGTGCAGACCCTATGAGTACCTTCAAACAAACCGTGGTTGAGCCGGCGCTGGACCAGCTGGAGACACTGGTGGTTGGCCGCGAGGTGCTGGCCTTTGATGCGCTGCCATCGACCAACACAACCCTACGTGAGCAGGCTGCCTGCGGCGCCGCCGAGGGACTGGTGGCGATTGCTGACGAGCAGACCGCCGGGCGGGGCCGCCGCGGCCGGGCCTGGACCGCGCCGCCGGGCAGCAGCCTGCTGATGTCGATCCTGCTGCGCCCGACCTGGCTGGCGCCAGCCGATGGTTTTCTGCTGACGATGCTGGCGGCGGTGGCGGTGGCCGAGGCGCTTGAGGCTACCACCACGCTGGCTGTCGAGCTGAAGTGGCCCAACGACGTGCAGATCGCCGGGCATAAGCTGGCCGGAATCCTGGTCGAGTTTGAGGTCGATGGCGCCGATCGGACACGCTGGGCGATCATCGGCTGTGGGATCAATGTGAACTGGCAGCCCGCTGAGTCGGTCGGGCAGGCCGCCACCTCGGTGGTCGCGGCCTCAGGCCAGCCCTGCGAGCGCGCCACTTTGTTGCGGGCGGTGCTGCAGTCCTTCGATCGTCACTATATCGCGCTGCGCAGCGGGCGGCGCGAGGCGCTTCGCGATGCCTGGATCAGCCGCCTGACCACCCTCGGCCAGCGCATCAGTGTCGAGCTGGTGGATACCACCTTTGAGGGCCTCGCCAGCGACGTTGATGCCGCTGGCGGGCTGCTGGTGCGGCTTGACGATGGGACAATCCGCCGGGTTCTGGCCGGCGATGTGCGGGTCAGGCGAAAAGCATAAGTTGTAGAATAGTTGAAGCTTCTTTTTGTTGGAGATGGAGTGTGTATGTCGAACGAAGGCCATATCTTTCAGATCAATATTTCCCAGGGCGGGGTGCCCAAAAATCCGATTCGCAGCGGTGAGGTCACCGAGCTGGGCGTTGTTGGCGATGTCCAGCGCGATAAACGCTACCACGGCGGCCCCACGCGGGCGCTGTGTCTGTATCCACTGGAGCTTATTCTGGAGCTTCAGCGCGAGGGCCACCCGATTTTCCCTGGCAGCGTTGGCGAAAACATCACCACGGCAGGACTGGATTTTGAGGATCTCAAGGTTGGTGATCGCCTCCAGATTGGCGCGCTGGTAGTTGAGGTGACCGACTATGCCCCACCGTGCGCGACGATCAAAGGCTCGTTCAAAGATGGCCGCTACAGCCGCATCTCGGTGAAAACCCATCCTGGTGAGAGCCGCCTGTATGTGCAGGTCTTGCACACTGGCACGATCACCATCGGTGACCGCATCGCCGTGCTGGATGATTAATGCACGACGCAGGCCCCGAAGCGATACTTCGGGGCCTGCGTCGTTTAGGCGATGTGATTGTGGCTATTATGTTTGAATGAATGGCACTTCGACCACTGTAGCAGTCTGATCGCCGACCTGGAGGACCGCGCCAGGCTCATGGGCGGTGCGCACATAGCCCAGGCCAATGTAGTGCTCCAGCGCTGGCGAGTAGACCAGGCTGGTCAGGTCGCCAGCATTTTTGCCGTCCGCCAGCAGCTCGGCGGGCACCTGAACCTCGCCGGAGAGCTGCAACCCCATCAGCTTCTTGGCCAGCTTGCCGCGGCTCTCCATCCGTGCGATGATCTCCTGCCCCACATAGCAGCCCTTGCTGAAGCTCACCGCGTCCCAGAGATTGGCCTCCAGCGGGATATACTCACGGTTGAGCTCGGCCACATTGGGGTAGCCGGACTCGACCCGCAGCAGATTGAAGGTTGCCCGATCGAGCAGGACCGCTCCAGCTTTATCGACCGCCTCGATCACGGCATCGGCCGCAGCGACATCGCTGAAGACCGCCCAGCCCCCGGTGCGAATTGGGCGGATCCGCACCAGGCGCACCGGGCAGCCATCGATCTCGGCGGTGACATGTTGCCAGACGGCGAGGTCGTCTAGCTGCAGCCCGGTTGCTGCGGCCAACAGGGGGGTTGACTGGGGGCCATAGAGCCGCATCTGGCTGACCATCTCGGTCAGCTCACGCACAGTAAATTCATCGTTGAAAAACTTATTGCCATCCAGATACTTAGCGATCTCCTCACCACGGTTGGCGCTCGTAATCACCCAGATGCGATTATCATCAATCGCCAGCACCGTCACGAGATCGATAATACGACCTATATTGGTGGTCAGGACGGTAATCTGGCCCTGGCCCGGCGCTAAATTTAACAGCGCATTGGTCGAAAGTCGATTGACCAACACCAGCCGATCGCGACCAGTGACCTCAACACATCCAGTGGTCGAACGATCTAAATAGACGGCCCCGGTCGCGGCGGCATCATAGGCTTTTATATTCATGTTTAGCCCCACAATAGTTTTAGTTAATGTTTTAATTACTTGCTCGCACTCAGTATACCATGCTGTTTTTCGTCAAGGTGAGATATGGTATGCTGATGAAACATGTGAGCGAATGAGGTTGCTATGAAAATATTACATCTGGCTGATATCCATATTGGTATGGAAAACTATGGCCGCGTCGATGGTGCGACTGGTCTGAACACACGCCTGCTTGACTACCTTGATCGTTTCGAGGAGGCGTTACAGATTGCCCTTGATGAGCAGGTTGATCTGGTGCTGATCGCGGGCGATATCTATAAAAACCGCACCCCTAACCCGACCCACCAGCGCGAGTTTGCTCGGCGTTTGCGCAAGGTGCTGGCAGCGAATATTCCAGTGTTCATCCTGGTCGGCAATCACGATGTCTCGGCAGCGGCTGGTAAAGCGCACTCGGTCGAGATCTTTGATACGCTGGCGATCGAAGGGGTGACGATCGCCAGTCGCATGCAGATTCATCGAATTGAGACTCCCGCCGGGCTGCTACAGATTGTTGCGGTTCCCTGGATCAGCCGCCAGGCGATTTTGACCAAAGAGGATGTTCGCAACCTGCCCTTCTCCGAGCTTGAGGCCGAGCTGCTCCGCCGGGTTGCCAGCTGGCTGGAGGAGGTGCCCGGCAAGCTTGATCCAGCTCTGCCGGCGGTGCTGACGTTCCACGGCTCGGTGGCCAACGCAACCTACGGCGCCGAGCGCTCGGTGATGCTGGGCAATGACCTGGTGCTGCCGCCTTCATTTCTGGCGCAGCCGGGGATTCAGTATGTGGCGCTGGGCCATATCCACCGCCACCAGGCCCTCGGGCAGCATCCGCCGACGGTGTACTCTGGCTCGATTGAGCGGATTGATTTTAGTGAAGAAGTTGAGCAAAAGGGCGTGGTGCTGGTGGAGCTGGAGCCAGGCGATGAATATGCCCGCTGGCGCTTTATTGGCCTTAAGGCCCGACCATTTGTCACAATCAAGGTCGATCTGATCGGCTCCAGCGACCCTGCCGAGCGCATTGCGGTGGCCATCCAGAAGCGCCCGATCGCCGATGCAGTGGTGCGCTTGCTGCTGACTGCCTCGCCAGAACAGCGCCCGCATCTCGATGAAAACAGCCTGCGCCATCAGCTGGAAGAAGCTGGCGCGCACGTCGTGGCCAGTATTGCGATCGAGGTTCAGCGCGTGGAGCGGACCCGCTACAGCGCGGTCACCAGCGAGCTACAGGAGGGCCTGACCGCACGCCGGGCGCTGGAGATCTATCTGGAGACCAGCAACGTTGCGCCGGCCCGGCGTGAACGGCTGCTGGCCGCCGCCGATCTGCTGCTAAAAGCGGAGCAAGAACTTTAGCCAGGCAAAGTCCAAAAACACCAAACGCCGAGTCAAAGCGACTCGGCGTTTGGTGTTTCTGCGGGGAGATCGATCAGGCGGTTTCTGGCGCATTGACTGGCTGGGTATCGACTGGTTTCTCGGCCGGATTTTCGAGCAGCTCTTCCTCTGCCTCGGCCACGTCCTCTTCTGGCGTGGGCGAGTCGACCAGCTTGCTATATAGATAGACCAGAATAATCTTGGCGACCGCCGCGATCGGAATTGCCACCAGCAGCCCTAAGCCGCCGGCCAGCGAGCCGCCGGCCAGAATGGCAAAGATGACGAAGACCGGGTGGACATTGACGATATGCCCGACCAGATTTGGAATGATAAAGTGGTCCTCGAACTGGCGCAGGGCGAAGTAGACGATGATGACGATAATTGCCAGGAACCACGGCTCCCAGTTGAAGGGCGTGGTACCCTGGAGCAGCGCCACCAGCGAGGCGATAGCGGTGGCCAGATACGGCCCGATAATCGGAATAATCTCCAGCACACCAGTTAAGATCGAGATCACTAAGGCATACTTGACCTGTAAGATCGACAGAGCAATATAGCTCAGCACCGACATAATCACAATCAGTAAAAACTGCCCGCGAATATAGGC